>JAJYTL010000385.1 GCA_021793055.1 Pseudomonadota bacterium | reverse complement strand
GCGGAAAATCGCCTGAGGTCCGCGCCACCCGCACCGCCGCCTCGGCCCGCTCATTGGCCTTGGCAAAGTCCTGGGCCAGCGGGTCTTTGCCCTTTTCCATCGCCATGATCATGCGCTGCCGGTCCGATGCGCGCTGAGCGAGGGCGATCTCGCGGCGCCGGGCCGCGAACCATTCCACCTGTTGCAGCTTCATCCGATCCCATGGCGGGTTGCCGATCACCGCGTCGAAACCGCCGGTCAGCCCGCCCTGTTCCCAGTCGGACCACACGCCAGGGAAGGCAACCTGCCAGTGAAAAAAACCTTCTTCATCCACAAGCGTCCGCACGCGCTCGAAAATCTCGGCAAAGCGCGTGGCCTCGGCACGGCCATTCGTGATCGGTGTCTTGCCCATGGCGATCGCGATCGGGTCGCCGAACTGCCCCCCGAAAAATGCCTGGACCGCCAGCTTGTCGTCGTTCGATTTCAGGCTGAGCCAATCGAGCGCATGGATCAGGGACAGGATCGCATTGAGCGGCGCAGTCATGTCCCGAACCTCGTCAAAAACATCCTTCGAGCGGTGCGCCTCGGCGATCTCGGCGTCGGTCAGCCCCTCGATGATCTGCATCGACGTGGCCGCGCGCATCGCGCGGGTCAGCGGCTCATGCAGAAATAAGGGAGCGTTCGAGAGTTCCTGCGCCTTTTCGGCCCCGGCCTTCACCCAACAGCCGAACAGGCTGTTGCCGCACCGCAGATGGTGATCCAGGAACGAAAGCGGCGCGCCGACCGTGAAGGTGTGCAGCCATAACGCCACCTTCGCCAGCTCAACCGCCATGACGTTCTTATCGACGCCATAGATGCAGCGTTTCAGGACCATGCGGCGAACGATATGGCGGTCGTCGAGCTGCTCGTGGTCGATCGTCCAGCCGCGTTCCTCGGCGTTGCGCAGAATGGTCGTGCGGATCGCCGCGATCCGGGCGATCAGCGGCGAGACGTAATCGCCGAACGTCACCAGCGCCTGGGCCTCGGCCATCGCGGTGATCACCTGATCGGCGAGGTAGTCGGCCAGGCTGACCAGAAAATGTCCCGAACCCATCGCCGGATCGCAGATTTTCAGGTCGAGCAGTTTTTCAGCCGGATCGAACCCGGCCAGTGTGCCGATGCGGCGATCCTCGCTCTGTCTGCTGGTCTCCAATTCGGCGGCCTTCGCGGCAAAGGCCGTCATCCGTGCCTCGACCAGCGGATCGACCGTCTCGCGGATGATCAGCCCCACCAGGTCGTCCGGGGTGTAGTAACTGCCCGATCCCTTGCGCGCGAAAATATTCGGGCGGACCACGATCTTCGTGCCATCCCGGATGATCTCGTGCTCAAGCAGGCGCTCATAGATCGAGCCGAGCTGCTGAACGCTCAGGTCGCGATAATTGATATATTTCCCGCCCTCGGGGGTGCGCTCGAAGGATAGCGCATCGATCACCGCCGCCATCACGGCGTCGCCCAGGCGAATTTTCGAGAGAAGCGGCGTCTTTTTGGGGTCGAACAGCCCGCCATTATAGGGAGGCAGCCCGATCGAACGGTCGCCCGCGTCGATCGCGCGGCAAAGATCGTCGATGACGGACCAATAGCGCGCCGCCGTGGCGGAGAAGACATCGTTGCGCTCCATCCGGCGGCCGACATCGCCGCGCACCTTCTCGCGCAGCCCATAATCGTCATAGCGCCGCTCCCGCACCGGCAGGAGGTCACGATCCTCGGCATAGAGGATGAACAGAAGCCGGTAGAGCAGGATCAGCGCGGCTTCCCGCACCTCCTGCAAGCCGGCTTCGAGTGCGGCGTTGGCGATCGCCGTGACAAGCTCCGGAAACACCGTCCCGAACACCAGGTTCGAGAGGTTGGCGGCAACGCGCTCTTCGTAGAATCTCCCCTCGTCGAGGGCACGTTGATGGAAGGTCCGGGCATCGCTCGGGCTGGGCAGGAAGGCATCGCGACCGAACACCAGAACAAAGATGCGGAGCCAATGCCGCTGTTCTGCCTCGGTCAGGGCGAACAACCCGCCTTCGTGGCCGGGAATGGCGAGCACGGCGGCAAGGTCGATTTCGAAAAACTGCTCGGATACCGATCGCGCGCCCTGGTAGTAGAGCCGCCAGCGGGCACCATTGGTCAGAATCCCCCACCGCAACTTGCCGGTGGTCAAATCCTCCACCCGCCGCAGATAGCGGAGCATCTGGGTCGAGGGGGCGGTTTCCTCGCCGCGCCGGCCCGACTGGCGATCGAGCGGGCGTTGCCAGCGCTTGGATTCGACGATCGCGAGGCCGCAACCGTAGCGTTTCCACTCCTCCGGGAAGGCGTTGGCTTCCGCTTTTGCCGCCGCGTCGGCAAACAACAAGCCATCCGGTACATCATCCCGGCCCTTGGCCGCCAGATTCTGCTGTCGCAAGCTCTGGGTCCAGCCGAGCCGGTGCAGCACCTTCCAGATCAGATCATCCTCGGTCTGGCTTTCATTCGGGCTTTGGGCTGTCGGAAACGAAGCAAAAATGCCGCGCAGATCGGCGGCAACCCCGTCGATCTCGGCATCGGAAATTCGCTGCCAATCGGCGTTGCGGGTGATCGATTCGCTCAGGAAATCCGTCGAAAACAGGCTTCCCTGAAATATGGTCTCCGCTGGCACGCGCCGATTATCCTCTTCCCTGTTGTCTCCCGGTCGCCGCGCGATCCGGCGGCCTATCCCCCCGCGAAGCCGTTATCGATCTTCTCTGGCGTGCCACACCCTGAGCACGAAGATCGTATCTTGCGCGACTTCATAGCGAATTTCGTAATCATCGACGATGATCCGGTGGATTTCCCGCGGCTCGAACTCCCGGAGCCGCGTGCCGATCCGGGGGAATTCCAGGAGCCGCTTGGGCGCCGCCGCCAAAAGCCGCGTCGTCCTCGCGGCGGCTTGCGGGTTTACCGGCTCCAGGTGCCGATAGATGCGGTCAAGATCGGAAAGCGAGGCATCGGTCCAGACCAGATCCATCAGCGCGATTTCGAGCGCGGCAACGGCAACGAACGATCCGTACCCAGGCTTTCAGCCCATCCCTGCACCGCGTCGTCGGTCACGACCTTTCCGGCATCGATCTCG
>JAJYTL010000384.1 GCA_021793055.1 Pseudomonadota bacterium | reverse complement strand
CGCGCAGTCCCGACGGCCTCAGCCGCGCGCGTCCTTCCAGCCAATAGTCGAACTTGCTGGTATAGGGGTGGAAGTGGATGTCTTCCATCTCGTAGCGCCCGACCGCGAACAAGGCCTCCGCCACCGCGAGGCGCGGCGTCTCGAATATCGCCGCGCCGAACAAGGATACGAAGCGCGCGGCATAGGGCGCCCGCCGCAATTTGGCGGCGACCGCCTGGAGGCTGCCGCCGTCCATCTCCACCGGGTTGAGCAGCGGCCCGAACGCTTGGGCTTGCAGGGTGTCGGCGCGGCCGTCCCAGAACAGCCCGCCCTGCGGCACCAGATTGGCCGCGGCCGGCGCGGTATCGCGCGCGGTCTTCAGGGCGTGCGGCGCGGCGCGGCCAACGGCGGCGGCCTGGAGCAGATTGACAGTTTCGTTTTCCTCGTTGTCCGGGCCGATACTGAAATTCGGCTGCCGCTCAAGATACATGAGCGAGGGCACGGCGCGCGCGCCCTGGCGCGAGAGATCGGGGCCGCCCTTCATCGCCGGGGCGTCGCCCGGCGCGGCATAGGCGTGCTGCGGGCTGTGGCAGGACGCGCATGAAAGCCGCCCCGACGACGACAGGCTGGGATCGAAAAAGATCAGCCGTCCGAGTTGCGCCATCGCCGAGAGCGGTGCTGCTCGCGGCCGCTTGAGCCGCACCGGATCCGGATTCTCGCCGCGCGAGAGAAGAAAGCTCGCGACCGGATGGGAAAGCCAGGCCCGCCAGGGTAGCGGGCTCGTGAGCGGCACGGCCGCCACCGCGGCGCTCGCGGCGACCGCCAGGGCGGCCGCCGCGATCATCGGCTTACGCAACGCGCGCCGTCGCTATTGCGACAGGGTCGCGGCGACGGGCTCGCCCGTGTGCGGGTTCAGATAGAGCCGCGGGTTCCTGCCGCCGCCCGCGAAGTCGAACATGTCCATGATCGAGCCCGTCGTGGCGTCGAACGAACCGCCGCCGAGACGCTCGCCGTGCAGCCAGTTGTCTTCGATGAAGCGCACCACGGAGGCGAGCGAGATGCGCCGATGGCTGACATAGTCCGCCTTGGCCCAGGGCGAGATCAGGAAGAAGGGCAGGCGCGTGCCGGGACCGCAGCGGCCGTTGACCGGCTTGCCGTCGAGGCCGGGCCGGGCCGGGCCGGTGCCGCATTTGCCCGGGCCGTCGAGCTGGTCCGCCTCGGGATCGAAGGAGGCGCTGGTCGTCCTGGCGAAGGCATGGTCGTACCAGCCGTCCGAATCGTCCCAGGTGATGATGACCGCCGTGCTCTGCCAGGCGGGCTGCCGTTCGAGGAAATCGATCAGCCTGACGACGCCGGCCTGTTCGTCCAGCGGGTCGGAATAGCCGGCATGGCCGTCCTCGTAGGCCGGCATCTTTATATAGGACACCGAAGGGAAATTGCCGGCCTTCACCGCCGCGTAGAAATCCTTCAGGCCGTATTGGTGGTTGGCCGGATCGCGCGTGGTGCCGCCGGCCTCGAAGCTGTAGCCGATCGCTTCCAGCGAGCTTGGCCGCGCATGCTTCGGATTGGCAGTCGAGGCGTAATATTGGAACCAGTCGTGATGGGGAATGTAATCGGTAATGACGGCATGGACGACCGGCGAGAGCGTGCTGCGCTTGCAGCCGGAGGTGCCGTTCGCGTTCGTCCGCCCGAGATCGAATCCGCCCATGAAGCCGCCCCAGGTGAGGCCCGCCGCGTTGAGCAGGTTGCCGATGTTCTTCCCCGCCATCATCGCCTGGTTCGCGGGATTGGAGCAGACGTCGTAGCCGGGATCGACATCGTTGACCATCGTATAGCCGCCCTGGCCGTCCTTGATGTAGAACGAGACCTTGGTCACCGTTGATGGCTTCTTGGTGGTGGCGACGATCTTCATGCCGTTGGTCTGGCCGGAGACGACTTCGAGCGCGCCGGGCGTCGACGGGCCATAGGTGTCGGTATAGGCGTTGTCGCTCATCGCGAAGTGCTGGGCGTATTGCCACATGGCGGTGATGGTGTTGCCGTCGTAGTAGCCCATCACCTGGCCCTTGGTGCCGAACGCCCCGACGCCGCCGGCGGTCGCCTTGCCGGTGTATTTCGGAAACAGATCCGCCTTGCCGCCGTCGTAGGCCATCTGCTCGGCGGTATAGGCATGGTTTTGATCGGCGGTCGCGGCTTGCGTGCGATCGAGCCGGAACGGCTCGGCCGCGTCGGCGCCATTCGCCTTGTTGGTGAAGTTGGGATTGCGGGTCAAGAGATGCGCCGCGACCAGATTGTTGACCCGGGGCGTGTGCGGCCTGGCGATGAAACGCGGCTCGCCCGGCGGATTGGCCGCCTTCGGATAGGTGGCGAAGTAGTGGTCAAAGGAGACGTTCTCCTGGAAGATGACCACCAGATGTTTGATCGGCGTCGCGGTCGGCGCGGCATCCTGCGGGTCGGATATGCCGGCGCCGCCGGGCACAACCGCGCCGGTCGACGCCGCGGCAAGGGTTGGCGTGGCTGCGATGGCGGCCGCCGCCAGCATCGCCACGGCTAGTGCCGGCAAAACCTTACGATGTGTCATGATTCCCCCAAGATCGAGTGTCCCTCGGGGCATTTAATCCGCCGCGCGTGACGCTCTGGTGACCGGGGCGTGCCGGTTGCGTTACAGCGCGGCGGCGCCGGGATCGGCCGCCTCGAAGCGGGGCGGCGGAAATCGATGCAGGGCCTTCGTTGCGCCGCGCTCTGGGTCAACGCCGGGTGCGGAAAGCATGGCGTCCCCAACGGGATTCGAACCCGTGTTTTCACCTTGAAAGGGTGGCGTCCTAGGCCGGGCTAGACGATGGGGTCGAGGCTGCACACCTCTATCGGGCCGGGGCCAAGAAATCAAGCCGCTTCGCGCCCGGCCGGCCACTTTCCCGGCTTGGTCGCCGTCGCGGGATCGTGCTTAAGGTCATTGCGGCGGCGCCCCGGCATGATTTTGCGCCGATCCGACCCTGAATCTTCTGGCTCTACGCCAGCGCCGCGTCGGCGATGATGAAATCGACCTCTTGGCGGCCCTGCCAGTCGTTCGGCCGCAGCGTGCCGGCGACATGCAGGCGCTTGCCCCGGCCGGCCTTGGCGAGCGCCGGGCCGAGGCCGCTTTCCTCGGCG
>JAJYTL010000023.1 GCA_021793055.1 Pseudomonadota bacterium | reverse complement strand
AACCGATCTCCGCATGGCCCGCGGGCGAATCCGTCGCCGCCATGCTCGCTCTGAAAACCGATAAAAAAGTCTACGCGTTTGGCGGGCGACGGCGGTTGACTCAGATCAATCGCGCGCCTTTACCACAACCGGTTTGTAATTGTCTCAAGGATGCGCCGGCGCAGCCGGGTGCTGTCTTGGCCTTCGGATCATCCCGGTTGGCAGTGCGGACAATAATACCCGGTCCGGCCGGATTCCCTGACGGTAACGAGCAGGGTCCCGCAGCGCGGACAGCGGCCGCCCTTATGGCGATGGGGCAGCAGGAAGCTCTTCGGCAGCCGCCCGACCGCCTGTTCCGCGCCCACGCCACAGCGAATCGCCGTCTCAAGGGTCTTGTGCATGGCGCGGAACAGCCGCAACGCGCTTTCGCCCGTCACACGACGCGCCGGCAGCGCCGGGTGCAGGCCCGCCTGAAAAAGGATTTCATCGGCGTAGATATTGCCGATCCCCGCCATCCGTGCCTGATCCATGAGAACCGATTTGATACTGCGCGTGCCGGCGCCGAGACTTGTCGTGAAAGCGCCGAGATCGAATGCGGCATCGAGCACGTCGGGTCCAAGGCCGGCATCGCGAACGAACGCCTCGGGATTTTCGCAGAGGCTAACGCGGCCGATCCGGCGCGGGTTGACATAGGCGAGGCGCTCGCCATCGTCAAATCGAAGCAAAAGCCGCGTGTAGACCGGGTCTTCCTCGCTCCGTGACTGCAACTTAAGCGCGCCATTCGTGCCGAAATGCATGGCAAGCGCCCCCGCCCCATCAAGCAGGATGAAGAGATACTTGCCATGACGGCGTGACGACGCGAGCCGCTCACCCTTCAGCCGCCGCGCCAAGGACTCGGCCGAGATGCCTTGCAGAATGCCGGCATCCGGGATATTCGCCGCGGCAATCCTGCGGCCACGGCAACGGTCCCGAACCAGTCGGTGGAAGAGCTCGACATCCGGCAGTTCCGGCATCCCCGTAAAGCCCTAAACAAGTCGCCGCGGGGCAGACCCTCGAATGATCGCGCGCACCCGCCGATCCGCCTTGATCTGGGTCAGGACTCCCCGTGGCCGCATGCGGCCCTGCCACCTAGCAGCCGGCCTCCGACAGCCCTCTTTGACTCAAATCAACGCGCCCAGCACACGGCTTTCGCTAGGATGACCAAGTGCCGGAGATTCTTGGCGTTTGGAGCTGCCTCATGCTGACCATACCGATCGACAGAATCACCCGCCTTCTGGAGCAGGCCTCGCAGATATGGACCTTCCCCGAATATGATACCGGCGGAAACGTGGCTGCGGCGCTGGCCGCGCGCGCGGGCAGCGATTTGGAGCAGGCTCTGGCCGATACGGCCGCCTATCGCGAACTCGCCGCCATGCTGAACGAGCTTACCCCGGTGGAGGTTCGCGAGCTCCTGACCGTCGCGGCGATCGGTGCCGCCGACGAGAGCAACGACGAATCCTGGGCTCTTACCCTTCGAGACGCGCGAGTTGCCTCGACCGAGGAAGCCCTTTCCCGGCTGGCGCGACTTCTGGTTCTGACCGATGCCGTTGAGAACGGGCTCGGCCGCCTCGGTTACATCGACGACCTCGACGACAAAGATTTCGACGACGACGATTTCGACGACCGGAATGATGCGGCCGAAGAAGACGATATTGAAGAAACGTCTCTGCACTCCGGTTCGGGCACACGGCACTAAACACCGCGGTGCGTTTGCGGCCATCGCGCCCCGCCGATGCGCAACCGGGCATAGCATGAAAATCGGACATCCCGGCCTCTTCTGGTTTGCCGGCCCGCGCCGTTACCGGTCCGGCCGCCACCTTTCCCCCTTCCTCACCCGAGCGCGTAGATGACTGCCGGCGGCCAACCCACTTCCCGTCCCTTCGCCTCCCTTTACACGCACGGGTTCTGCCGTGTCGCCGTCGCGACACCGACCGTCTTTCCGGCCCAACCGAGCGCCAATGCGCGCGAAACCATAGCGCTCGCGGCGACCGCGGCGACGCAAAAAGCGGCCTTGGTGCTCTGTCCCGAGCTCGGGCTCAGCGGCTACGCGATCGACGACCTCTTCTTTCAAGACGCGCTGCTCGGCGCCGTCGAAACTGCGGTGGCGGAAATCATCTCTGCCAGCGCCGCGCTGAACCCGGTCCTCGTGGTGGGCGCGCCGTTCCGGATCGAGGACAAGCTCTTCAACTGCGCCATCGTCATCCACCGCGGGGCCGTTCTCGGTGTCGTGCCGAAAAGCTACATCCCGAGCTATCGCGAATTCTACGAGCGGCGGCAGTTCTCCGCCGCCGGACATGCCAACACGCCGGCCGTTCGGCTTTTCCGCCAGGACGTTCCGTTCGGAACCGATCTCATCTTCGAGGCGCCGCGTTGCCCCGGATTCGCGTTTCACGTCGAGATCTGCGAGGACCTGTGGGTTCCGATCCCGCCGAGCACCCATGCCGCACTCGCCGGCGCCACGGTGCTCGCCAATGCGTCGGCGAGCGACGTCACCATCGGCAAAGCCGACTACCGGCGGCTTCTTTGCGCCTCGCAATCCGGCCGCTGCGTCGCCGCCTATCTCTACGCCGGCGCCGGATACGGCGAATCGACCACCGACCTCGCCTGGGATGGTCATGCAATGATTTATGAAAACGGCGAATTGCTGGCGGAGGGTGAACGTTTCGCCGCCGCCTCGCGCCTCCTTTTCGCCGATATCGATCTCGACCGGCTCGTGCAGGAGCGCTCGCGGCTAACCAGCTTTATTGATTGCGCGGCGACCGAGCGTCGGCCGATGCGCCGGCTGATGACGGCCTTCGAACCGCCGGCCGGCGAAATCCCGCTCCGCCGCAGGGTCGATCGCTTCCCTTATGTCCCGAGCGATGCCAAGACCCGCGACGAGCACTGCCGGGAGGTCTACCAGATCCAGGTTCAGGGGCTGGCGAAACGCCTCGACGCCACCGGCGTCGGCAAGGCCGTCATCGGCGTCTCGGGCGGCCTCGACTCTGCCTACGCGCTCCTCGTTGCCGCGGGCGCGTTCGATCGGCTGCGGCTGCCACGGGCCAACATTCTCGCCTATTCGCTGCCAGGCTTCGCGAGCGGCGCGCGTACGCGCGAAAACGCCTGGCGCTTGATGCGGGGCCTCGGCGTCTCCGCGGGCGAAATCGACATCCGGCCTTCGGCACGGCAGATGCTAAACGATATCGGGCACCCGTTCAGCCGCGGCGAGGCCGTTTACGACACGGTCTTCGAGAACGTTCAGGCCGGCGAGCGCAGTTCTCATCTCTTCCGCCTCGCCAACCAGCACCGGGCGCTGGTCATCGGAACCAGCGACCTTTCGGAGCTCGCGCTCGGCTACACCACCTATGGCGTCGGCGACCAGATGTCGCATTACGGGGTCAACGCCTCGGTGCCGAAAACGCTCATGCGCCATCTTATCCGATGGATCGCCGACACCGATATGTTCGCCGCCGCCACCGAGGCGCTGGTGGAAATTCTCGCCACTCCGGCGTCGCCCGAGCTCGTCCCCGTTGCCGACGGCGCATTGCAGCGGGCGGAGGACGAGATCGGGCCCTACGAACTTCAGGACTTCAACCTCTACTACCTCAGCCGCTATGGTTATCGCCCGAGCAAAATCGCCTTTCTCGCGGCGCAAGCCTGGTCCCACCCCGCGCCAGCGCCGACCATGCCGAGCGCGGCGCGCGTCTATGACCTCGCCGTCATCAAGCGCTGGCTCGAGGTTTTTCTCCGCCGTTTCATCGGCTTTAGCCAGTTCAAGCGATCCGCCATGCCGAACGGGCCAAAGGTCGGTTCGGGAGGCTCGCTCTCGCCGCGCGGCGACTGGCGGGCGCCAAGCGATGTCGACGCCGACACGTGGATCGAAGAACTGCGGCGCAACGTGCCCTAGGACATGGCCCCGAAAAGTGGACCGCTTTTCGGACTCATGCTCGAAGTCGGTGGCGCCGGGCAGGGACGTGATTTTGAGTCGAGCCGACGCAAGGTCATCGTTCGCTAGAATCCCCGTTGGAATCGCGATTGCCGGGACAGGCCATGTTCGACCCCCAAAGCCCGCTTTTCACCGACCTCTATCAGCTAGCCATGCTGCAGGCTTACCGCGAGTACGGGCTCGACGGGCCGGCGGTTTTCGAGCTCTTCGTGCGAAAGCTCCCCGCGCGGCGCGGCTTTCTCATGGCCGCCGGGCTCGAGCAGGCCCTCGACTATCTTGAGACCTTGCGCTTTGACGCCGCATCCCTCGACTATCTGCGGCAATCTGGACGGTTTCCGTCCGACTTTCTCGATTGGCTTCAGGACCTGCGCTTCACGGGCGACGTTGATGCCCTGCCCGAGGGCACCATTTTCTTTCCCGACGAACCGATCATCCGGGTCACCGCGCCGCTGCCCGAGGCACAGTTGGTCGAGACGCGGCTGCTCAACCTAATTCACTTCGAGACCGTCGTCGCATCGAAAGCGGCGCGGATGGTGCTGGCCGCGCCGGGAAAGCTTCTCGTCGACTTCGGGCTTCGCCGCGCCCATGGCGCCGAGGCAGGGCTGCTCGCGGCCCGCGCCGCCTATATCGCCGGCTTCGCCGGAACCGCGACGGTTCTGGCCGGGGCGTGTTTCGACATCCCGCTCTACGGCACCATGGCCCATTCCTTCATCGAAGCACACGACAACGAAACCCTCGCCCTCGAGCATTTCGCGCGCGCTCGACCAGAGGGGCTTGTGCTCGTGATCGACACTTATGACACCGAACGCGCCGCCGAACAGGTAGTGGCGCTCGCCCGCCGCCTGGCCAACGCCGGCATCGCCGTTCGCGGCGTCCGCCTCGACAGCGGCGACCTCGCCGACCATGCGCTCCGCGTCCGCGCCATTCTCGACGCAGGCGGCCTCAGGGAAACCATCATTTTCGCCAGCGGCGGCATCGACGAGGACCAGCTCGCGGCCTTCAGCCGCGAGCGGACGCCGATCGATGGCTTCGGCATCGGCGCCAGCCTGACGACCTCATCGGACGCGCCGGCGCTCGATTGCGCCTACAAAATCCAAGCCTATGACGGCATCCCGCGACGCAAACTTTCGCTCGGAAAGGCCAACTGGCCCGGCGCGAAGCAGGTATGGCGCCAATTCGACGCAAACGGCGCCATACGCGGCGACCTAGTGGCGCCGGCCGGCGAGCATCACGATGCGCTTGCGCTCTTGCAGCCGGTCATGCGCCGCGGCCAGAGGATCACGGCCTCGCCGCCGATCGTCGACGTTCGCAGGCAAGCTGCAGCCGCGCTCCGCGCCCTCCCACCGCCGCTGGCGGCGCTCCAAGCGCTACGCTATCCCGTCGTAATCGCCGAGAGCCTCCATCGCATGGCCGAGGTGTGCGACCGGCGCATCGAAGCGGCGCAAGCGCCGCCCGATGGCCCACGCGGTTACTGAACGATCTTCCAAGTACCATCGGGCTGCCGGCAGGCGGTGCCGTAAGCTTTTTCCACCTTCCCGCCGACGGAGATGGTCTGCTGGAACTCGCGGCAGTAGGCGCCCTGCGAGGTCTCGTAAGTCCGAACCGGCTCAACGGTCCCGGAATGTCCCGTGTCCGGATTCCGCCATGTGGTCACTTGCCCGGACGGCGCGCTTTCCAGCGAGCGCTGCGTCGCCTGCTCCATCTCCAGGCGATCCGCGCGATCAAGGCTGCGGCCGACCTCGCTGCCGACCAGACCGCCGATCAGAACGCCTAGTCCGGTCGCCACGATCCGGCCGGTGCCGCCGCCGATCTGCGAGCCGGCAAGCCCGCCGACGCCGGCCCCGACCAGCGTGCCGCCTAATTCCTTCGGACCGGTATTGGTGCAACCGACGACGGCGACAAGACAAATAATCACGCCCAGCATACGTTTCATTGATCCACTCCTTCGTGTTCTGTGCGGCCATACGCGCCAACCGCTCTCGCTGTCCGGCGGCTCCGGTCCGAGAGCAACCTGGTAATGACGAATCCGTGTTCGCGCGGCATTGCATTAAAGCCGACCGATCTCATAGTCCTCGCAGGAATATCCGAGGGCCGAGAGCCCTTCCTCCAGATAGTCCCCCAATGCCGGGATTCCGGTCAGATAGCCCGCCGAATGACGCCGATGCCGCTCGTCCGCGAGCGCCCGCGCTTCTGCCCATTCGTCTTTCGTGAAATCGCCCCGCCCGACCCATGCGAGCGCGATCAGATCCACGATCTCGTCCTCGTTCAGGCCGTCGATTGCGGCGTACAGCTCGGCAAAGGTCGGATCGTCGGAATAGTCCTCGAGAATCTCGCGCTCGCCGCTATCCGCCGGATTCGATCCCGGATCGGTCTCCACCGGATCCACCTTGGCGTCAAACTCGCGTGCCTTGATGATGATGTAACAGACCTTCTCCGGACTGATGTTCAGTTCCGAAACAATCTCCTCGTCGTCTTCGGCCATCTGAGCAACCCTTCCTCTCGAAGCCGTCGCGATACCCCGGGTCCAGCCATCGACTCCGCGACCGCACCCAGGCATTCCAGCGGCACTTGCAATGCGCCGCCTTGACCCACGTCAACATCCGGCACTCTGCCGCGAGCGCGAACAGGCCGCTTGATCTGCATCAAGAGGGGTACGCCGGCTCCTGGACATTATTGGATTGGGTCTATGGGTCTTAAGCGGCCTGTAGCGAACGAGCGTCGATAAGGGAGAGTCCGATGACGGCAAACATTGGCACCGCCGATCGCATCCTGCGCCTGATCGTCGGGGTGATCCTCCTCGCCCTGATCTTCGTCACCGACGGCGGTCTGCGCTGGATCGGACTGATCGGCTTGATTCCCATCGCCACGGCGGCCGTGGGATGGTGCCCGGCATATACCATGCTCGGCATCTCCACCTGTGCCTCCGATCACGACCGGGCTCACCGGGCCTGAAGGATAGACGCGCGTCATGGCCCGACGACGATACCGCGGCCATCCACCAGGGATAGCCGCAGCGCCCGTCACGCCTTGACGTTGAAAGAGCCGAGGATCCGTTATGGAAGAGCACCAGATTTGCGACGCCATCCATAGCCGGCGCCAAGTGCGGTTCTGGTACCGCGGCGGCATGCGCACAGTCGAGCCTTACGCCTTCGGCGTTTCCGACGGCGGCCATCCCATTCTGCGCGCCTATCAGGTGTCCGGCTACAGCGCGTCGCGCGAACAGGGCTGGAAGCTCTTCCACATCGAGGAAATGCGCGAATTCACGGTGCTTGAAAGGACATTCGAGGCGCCGAAACAGGGCTATATGCGAAACGACCCCGCCATGACGAAGGTTTATTGCGAGCTTTGACAGCGGGTGCGCGGCCCCTCGACCTTCGTTTTCAGTCGCCTCCGTCACGCGGCGTTCCGGCGCGGTGCCGGCTGTGCCGCTCGGACGTTCGTTCGCTAGCCGCCCACTCGGCCGACTTGCCGGAAAAAGAAAGAGCGCCCGGCGCACCCAACCGCGGGGGGGAAGGGCGGTTGAGAGGCCGAGCGCCCCGTCAGGCAGCCCGTGCTTTCCGTCACTTTGACGGCGAAACCTTCCGCAGCGAGTGCCTGAACATGCGATCAGCCTTCTCGTTGGCCGCCGCAGCCTCCTCCTCGGCTTTCTGGGCGCTCGCCTGCGCCGCACGCGACGCGTCCAAAGCCTGTTGCGATGTCGTCTTCGCCTGCTCGGCGTTCTGACTGGCCGAGGTCAGCAAAGCCCGATCCTGGTCGCTCAGGGTCGTGCACGCCCCAAGGGCAAGAACCGGAACCAGGATAATCAGTGTTCGTCTGAAGAACTTCATGATGCTCTCCTTTGTTTGCGAATAAGGGGCCAGATTTGCGACACCGAAGAAAAGGACCGACGGGCTCCCCTCGCTAAGCACAACCTATTCGGGCACCACTGCCCTCTCATTGACCTACATCAACCCATCATCCTGGCGCCTCGCGGCGCGCCGAAGCATCAGCGCCGAGCCCGCCCTGGCCCTCGCGCCGCCGCCTGCCGGGCCGCTATCCGGCCTTGACCTCGATCTTCTTCTGCTGCTTCTGCGCCTCGGTCGTCTTCGGCAGGGTGATCGTCAAGACGCCCTTGGCGAAGGTTGCCGCGATCTTGCTTTGATCGACGCCATCCGGGAGACGGAAGCTGCGCTGAAACGAGCCGTAGGACCGCTCGGACAAGTAATAATTCTTGTCCTTTTCTTCCCTCTCCTTGTGTTTCTCGCCCTTGAGAACGAGGCTGTCGCCGTGCACCGACACATCGACGTTCTTTTCATCGATGCCCGGGAGCTCGGCCGTGATCGTGTACGCCTTCTCGTCTTCGCTTACATCCACCGCAGGAACGTTGAAATCGAAAGAGGTTCCTTGGCGCCAGAACGGCTCGAGATCGAACATCCGCCGCATCGCCGGGGGCCAAAATCCGCCGTCGAAGCGATCGAACAAGCGGTCGAGATCGGTGCGGAACGACCGCCACATGTCAGGCAGCGCTTCCCGGGCTGCCGGGATCTTTTTGATATCAATGGCCTTATCGGGCATCGTCATTCTCCTTCCCATTCACGGAACCTGAAACATTCGCGAACTTGGGAGATTGTCCGGCTTCCCGGAGGCCCAGCCTTGATCTGGCTCAATCCAGCGCGGTCGGCCGCCGGACCGGCCGCGGCCCCCAGCGCCGGACTTCGGCCGCGCGACGCACCCGCGCCAGCGCCAGCGCAACCGCCGCCGCCCGCGGCAGCTCATTGGATCGCGCCGCGCGATCGAGCACCGATTGCGTATTGGCGCGAATTTTTTCCGCGATGGTGGAGAACGCCTGGGTTTCCGTGCCGTGCTGAAATTCGGTCGCGGCGAAGATCACGCCGCCCGCGTTGGCGATGAAATCCGGCAGCACGAGCACGCCGCGCGCGGCAAGCGCGGCCTCGGCCTCCGCCGTGCAGGGGATATTGGCGCCCTGCGCCACGAGACGGGTATCGAGGCGCCCGACATTGGCCGCGGTGATGACATCCGGCCGCGCCGCCGGAATCCAGACGTCGCACGCGACATCGATCACCGCCTCCGGCGCCTGGGCGCGCGCGCCGGCGAGCGCCGTCAACGGCCGCCCGGCGGCCTTGAGTTCGGTCAGCGCCGCGATATCGAGGCCGCGGGGATCGGCGATCATCCCTTGCGAATCGCTCGCCGCGACAAGAACGGCGCCCTTGTCGGCGAGACAACGGGCGGCATGCCGACCGACCGAGCCGAAACCCTGCACCGCGACCCGCGCGCCTTTAAGGTCGAGGCCGATCCGCTGCGCCGCGACATCGATCGCCACCGCCAGCCCGAACCCGGTAGCCCCGATCTCATCCAGCGGAATCCCGCCGAGCTCTCGCGGCAGCCCGAGCGCCCGGCCGGTTTCGTCCTTGATCCAGGCCATGGCCCGCTCGTCAGTTCCCATGTCCGGCCCCGGTATGTAATCGCCGAAGTCGGCAATAGCGGTGGCGAAGGCGCGAATGAGTCGCTCCTTTTCCGCCGGCGGCATTTTCGGATCGCCATAGATCACCGCCTTGCCGCCGCCATGGGCCAGACCGGCGGCGGCATTTTTCAGCGTCATCGCGCGCGCCAGCCGAAAGGCTTCCTCGGCGCTCACGTCCGGCGCCATGCGAACCCCGCCGAGCGCGGGACCGCAAGCGACGTTGTCGATGGCCACCACCGCCTTGAGCCCGACCGCCGGACGATGGATATGGACGATCTTGAACGGGCCGAGGTCGTCGGCAAAGCGAAACCCGTTTTCCACTCTTTCCTCCATGGCATCGAAGCCGGCCTACGGCTCAGTTCGGGCGCTCAAGATCCTGGATCATCGCCGCGGCGAAGCGCGCCGCTTCGCCGCCTGTCACGACCCGGTGGTCGAAGGTCAAAGACAACGGCAGCATGTGGTGAAACGCGCGCCCCTCGCCAGGAACGGCTTGCGCAAAAATTCGTCCGGCACCGACAATCGCCACCTGCGGCGGCAGAACCACCAAGGCGGCCTGAAGGCCGGCCAAGGTGCCGAAATTGGACAGCGTGATCGTCGCGCCGCGAAGATCGGCCGGCGCCACCTCGCGCGCGCGGGTCGCCGCCTTGAGGGCATCGAGATCGTGCCGCAGGCCCGCCGCGTCGCGACTTCGAATGTCGCGCAGCACCGGAACGATGAGTCCCTCCTCGGTATCGACGGCGATGCCGAGATCGACCCGCGGCAACAGCGTCCGCGCCATGTTCTTGCCGTCATAATGGGCGTTCAGCGCCGGCACGGCGGCAGCCGCCGCACCGATCGCCTGAATCAGGCGCGCGCTCACATCCGCGTCCGCCGCCCACCAGGCTTCCACATCGGCCTGATCCCAGAGGCTCGCCAGCACCACCTCGGCGCGGGCGCGAGCCATATTGAGCGCCATCGCCCGCCGCACGCCGGTAAGCGGCGCGCCCGCGACCGGAGCGCCGCCAAGAGCGGCCCGCGCCACGTCCGCCTCGGTCGCCGCACCCTGCGGGCCGCTGCCCGCGACCGCCGCGAGGTCGACGCCGCGCGCGCGCGCCAGCGCCCGCACCGCGGGCGATGCCAATACCCGGCCGGGCCGCGGCGCGGCCGGTTGCTTTTCGGCGAGGTCTCCCACGACCGTTCCGCTATCCGGCGCCGCGCCCTCCTCGAAGCCGACGATCGGCGTGCCGACCTTGATCCGCTCGCCGGGCTTTGCCAGCAGCCGCGCGATCCGGCCCGCGCGCGGCGACGGCACCTCGACCACCGCCTTCTCGGTCTCGACCGAAACCAGCGGTTGGTCGGCGACGACGTGATCGCCTTCGGCGACATGCCACGCGACCAGCTCGGCCTCCTGCAGGCCTTCACCGAGATCGGGAAGCGCGAAGGTCTTCATCGATAGGCCATGGCGCGGCGCGCCGCATCGGCGATACGCGACGCGTCGGGAAAGTAAAGCTGTTCCAGGCGCGGCAGCGGGATCACCGTGTCGTAACCGGCGATCCGCTCGATCGGCGCCAGCAGCGAAAACAGCGCCTGTTCGGCGATGCGGCCCGCGATCTCGCCGCCAAAGCCGCCGGTGAGCGGCGCCTCGTGCGCGATAACGCAGCGGCCGGTCTTGCCGATCGACGCGACGATGGTTTCCGTATCGAGCGGCTTCAAGGTCGCGACGTCGATAACCTCGGCGCCGACGCCCTCGGCCTCAAGCGCGGTCGCCGCGGCCAGCGCCTCAACCACCATAGCGCCCCAGGCGATCAGCGTGACGTCGCCACCCTCGCGCAGAACGAAACAGCGGCCCAAGATGTCCGCCGCGCCATCGTCCACCACATCCCCGCGCGCCGCGCGATAGAGCCGGGTCGGCTCGAGGAAAACCACCGGATCCGGATCGCGGATCGCCGCCAGCAGCAGGCCATAGGCCCGCCGCGGCGACGACGGAATGACGACCCTAAGCCCGGGAATATGGGCGAACATCGCCTCCGGGCTCTCGGAATGGTGCTCGACCGCGCGAATGCCGCCGCCGCAGGGCGAGCGGACCACCATGGGGCAGGTCAGGCGGCCGCGGGTCCGGTTGCGCAAGCGCGCCGCATGCGAGGCCAGCTGATCGATGATCGGGTAGATGAAGCCGGTGAATTGGATCTCGGCCACCGGCCGGAAGCCTTGCGCGCCGAGGCCGACGGATAGGCCGGCGATCGCCCCCTCGGCGAGCGGCGTGTCCAATACCCGTTCGGCGCCGAACCGCCGCAGCAGCCCATCCGTGGCTCGGAACACGCCGCCGTCGATGCCGACATCCTCGCCAAGGACGAGAACATGGTCGTCTTCCTCCATGGCGCGCGCCAAGGCAAGATTCACCGCCTGTACCAGATTGACCTCGGTCATGAGGCCTCCGGTGCGGCAACCCGGCTGACGGCGAGCAGGCCGTCCCGCTGGCGCGCGAGTTCCGCCGGAAGCGCCGCATAGGTGTAAGCGAAGATCGCTTCTGGCGGCTGCGGCGGCGTCTTGAGATAGGCATCAGCGGCGGCAGCGATCTCGGCCGTCATCTCACGCTGCAGACGTTCCTCGTCCGTCTTGCTCCATTGGCCGGTTTCGCTGAGATAGCGGCGAAGCCGCAGCAACGGCTCTTCCTGCCAATACGGCGTGACCGCGGCATCCTCGCGATAGCGGCTCGCGTCATCCGCCGTGGTGTGGTCCCCGAGGCGATAGGTCAATGCCTCGATCAGCGTCGGGCCTCCCCCTTGGCGCGCGCGCTCGATCGCCGCGCCGACCACCGCACGCACCGCGATGACATCGTTGCCGTCCACCTGCTCGCCGCGGAAGCCATAGGCGATCGCCTTCTGGGCCAGGGTCTCGGCGGCGGTCTGTTGGGCCCGCGGCAGCGAAATCGCCCACTGGTTGTTACTGACGACGAAAACCACCGGCAAGCGCCAGACGCCGGCCATGTTGAGCGCCTCGGCGACGTCCCCCTTGGAGGTCGCGCCGTCGCCGAAGATGCAGACTGCGACCCGCGGCTCATGACGCAATTTAAAGGCAAGCGCGACTCCGGCCGCGTGCGGCGCGTGGCTCGCAACCGGCACCGAGATGGGAAAATCCTCCTTCGGCCCGGCGAAGAGGCTGCCCCGCTCGTCGCCGCCCCAGTAGAGAAAAAGCTCGAGCGGCGTCACGCCGCGCAACAATTGTCCTCCGTGCTCGCGAAAGCTCGGAACGAAGACATCCTCGCTGCGCATGGCGCTCGCGGTTCCCACCGAAACTGCCTCCTGACCGATCGAGGAGGCATAGGTTCCAAGCCGCCCGGTGCGCTGCAAGGCAATCGCCTTGGCGTCGAAAACCCGGGTGCGGGTGAGCCCCCGGTAAAGCGCGATCAGATTTTCCGGATTGGCGGCGAAAGCCGGCAGCGGCCCAACCGCGTTTCCGTCGCGGTCCAAACACCGGCTGAATTCAACCTCGAATCGCGCCACGACATCGCTCATCCCGCCCGCCTCGCCATCCTCAATTGCTTCAGGCTAGGCCGCGCACACTGCCTGTTCCTTGACGCACATCAATATCCTAGCGAGCGACAAACAGCGGATAGAGGGTCAACATCAACTCGGCCAGAATCAGCGCCACGATATACCATTCGACGCGCAGGCTGCTGCGGCTCTGGATCAGACCGAGCAGGGTTTCCACGGTCCGCGACACGACGTCGAGCTTGCGATCGAGCGCACGACTGCGTTCGCGCAACTCGAATTCCTCGGTGAGACGAAGATGGAGCCGCTCCAGCTCGGGATGATCCCATAGCAGTTCCGGCTTCTCGCCGGTCTCCACGCGACCGACCATATTGTGCTGGATCAGTAGAACGTTGCCGATCTGGCGCAGCAAGTCCCGGCCGATGGCACCCGCCCGGCCCTTGTCGCGGAGTGTCACGGCCAGCGGCTCGATGCGGTCGAATAGTCCGGCGATGCCGGTTTCGTAATGGGTCAGGATCAGGCTCTTCGCCAACATGTCGGCGACGAGCTGCAGGCGCTCGGTATTGGCCTGTTTGAGAAAGATCGTGCCGGCGACGTCGATCTCCTCTTCCGCGCGGTCGCCGATTCGCAGCTCGACCTCGTCCTTCTCACGCGCTGCGAACGGCGCGACGACGAGCGGCGCGAGTTGCCGTATCAAGGCCTCTTCCGCGGCCGGCGGCGCATTGAACAGAACCGCGACGCCATAGCGAAAAAGCACGGCGACGCCGCCTTCCGGCAACCGCAGGGTCAACGGCGCCGTGGCCATCGAATCCCGGCGCTCCAAGCCTCGGGTATCGAGCCTCTCGCCAAGAAGAAGCGCACGGACCGGGATGACCTCCGGTAACGGAAGGGAGCGGGTCGCGGTCGCCGTCATCTGTCCCCTTTCGCCCTGCGCGACTTCGCGCGCGGAACAAATTATCCCTTCCCGCTCGATATCTCCCGTTGACCCAAGTCAAGCCGCCCGGACGGCCGTTCCGGCGCTGCCCGCGAGAATGGCCGCCGCCTGATCGATGGCGCCGATGCCGGCCCGGCCGCCGGTCCTTTCCACGAATCGGCAAGCCGCCTCGACCTTCGGGCCGATCGATCCCGCGGCGAAGCTATAGGCGCGAAGCTCGTCCGGCGTCGCGCAGCGGATCGGCTGCCCCTCCTGCATCGGCCAGCGGCTGAACACGGCCGGGACATCGGTCAGCAGCAACAGAACATCCGCGCCGATCTCCTCCGCTAGCAAGGCTGCCGCCAGATCCTTGTCGATGACCGCCTCGACGCCCGAGAGCCCACCCGCCGCGGTGACGATCACCGGCACGCCGCCACCGCCGGCGCAGACCACGATGACGCCGGCGCGGAGCAACAGCCGGATGGTATTGATCTCCCGGATCCGCCGTGGTACCGGCGACGGCACGGCCCGCCGCCATCCTTCGCCGTCGCGGATCATTGGCCAAGCCGCAACACTCGATAACCGCCTCGCCTCGACCCCGGAATAGACCGGACCGATGGGCTTGCTCGGATGCGCAAAGGCGGCATCCTCGGCGGCGACCTCGACCTGGGTCAGCAGCGTCGCCACGTCGCGGCCGGGAAGCGCGTTCGCCACCGCGAGGTCGATCAGATAGCCGATCATTCCCTCGCTTTCGGCCCCGAGCAGGTCGAGCGGATAGGATTGCACCGCGCGATATGCAGCCGCCTGCAGCGCGAGCAACCCGATCTGCGGCCCGTTGCCGTGGGTCACCACCACTTCATGCTCTCGGGCGAGGGGGACCACCGAGGCCTCGACAGCACGCCGCACGTTCCGCCGCTGGGTTTCCGCTTCCGGCGCCTCGCCGCGGCGCAGCAGCGCATTGCCGCCGAGGGCGAGAACGATACGCATCACCCGGCCGCGCCGGCCGCGGCATGCCGCGCAAGGAACGCTTCGATAAGGGTGGCAAGCGTCGAGCCACCCGCCTCCGCATATTCGTAACGGGCGCGAACCACGGGCTTTTCGATCCGGATGAGGCGTCCAAGATCGATCGGCGTCGCCGAGACGACGATCTCGGCCACGCTGGCATTGACCGTCGCCGCCAGTGCCTTGAGCTGCCCGGGACCGTAACCGACCGCTGGCAAAACCATGCCGATATGGGGATAAGCGCGGTAGACCGCCTGGATATCGGCCACCGCCGAGAGCCGGGGATCAACCAGCGCCGCCGCGCCCGCCGCCATGGCGGCGATCTGCCCGGCGCCGTAAGCCATGCCGCCGTGGGTGATCGTCGGCCCATCCTCGATGACCAAAACCGACTTCCCTCTGACCGCCGCGGCTTCGTCAAGGCGCACCGGCGAGCGCGCCTTGAGGATCGCGGCCGCTGGGTTAACGGCGCGCACCCCGCTGATCGCGGTTTCGACATCCTCCGGCGAAGCCGCGTCGACCTTGTTGACGACCACCGCGTCGGCCATGCGCGCAACCGCTTCGCCGGGATGGTGGGTCGCGATCTGGCGCGGCCGCAGCGCGTCCACCACGGCGATGTGAAGATCCGGACGGATAAACGGAAAATCGTTGTTGCCGCCGTCCCAGACGATGATCTCGGCTTCCGCCTCTGCAGCGGCAAGAATCGCGCCGTAATCGACGCCGGCAAAGACCACGTTTCCGGCCGCGATATGGGGCTCGTATTCCTCGCGCTCCTCGATCGTGCACTCGGCCGCCGCCAAATCGGCGAGCGAGGCCAAGCGCTGCACCCGCTCCTTCACGAGATCGCCATAGGGCATCGGGTGGCGCAGCACGGCTACGCGCCGACCGCGCTCGCGCAAATACCGCGACAACCAGCGCGCGATCGCCGACTTGCCGCAGCCGGTTCGCACGGCGGTAATCGCGATCACCGGAAGACGCGAGGAGAGCATCGTCCGCCGCGGTCCAAGCAAGCTGAAATCCGCGCCCGTGGCAAGCGCCCGCGAGGCGAGATGCATGACCTGCTCATGGGTCACGTCGCTATAGGCGAAGACCACCTCATCGACGTTGCGATCGCGGCACAGCGCGTCGAGATCGCCCTCGTCGACGATCGGAATACCGTCCGGATAGCGCGCGCCGGCCAGTGCCGGGGGATAGCGCCGGCCGCCGATACCTGGAATCTGCGCCGCCGTGAACGCCACCACCTCGGTCGCGGCATCACCGCGATAGACGACGTTGAAGTTATGGAAATCGCGACCGGCAGCGCCGAGAATCACCACGCGCCGGCGACGCCCGGCCGGCTGCGGCAAGGCATCGGGCTTCGCTTTAGACCCAATAGCTTTGGATCGGCGTGAATCCATTGAACTCCACCGAGGCATAGCTTGCGGTATAGGCGCCGGCCGAGAGGAAATCGACGGTATCGCCGATCGCAAGATCGACCGGCAGGCGATAATCGGCGCGGTTATAGATCACATCCGCGCTGTCGCAGGTGGGGCCGGCGAGAATGGCGCTTTCGCTCGGGCTTCCCGCGCGCGAGGTCCGGATCGCGTAGTGGATGCGCTCGCCGAGGGTCTCGGCCAAGCCGTTGTAGCGACCGGCGTCGAGATAGACCCAGCGCCGATGCGCGTGCCGCGACTTTCGCGATACCAGAAGCACCGTGCTTCTGAGGATGCCGGCGTCGCCCACCAGATAACGGCCGGGCTCGACGATAAGGCGCGGCGGCGAGCCGGAAAAATAATCCGCGAGACCCCGGGCAATCGCCTCAGCGTAAGCCGCCAGAGGGGGAATGGCGACGCGATATTGCGCCGGAAATCCTCCTCCCACATTCAGCAGGTCGAGATCGAGACCAAACCGGGCGCTGCCGTGAAAGACGCGAGCCGCGCTTGCGATCGCAGACCGCCATCGCAGCGGCTCGGTCTGTTGCGAGCCGACATGGAACGAGACCCCGAGGGGGCGAAGGCCGAGTCCCTTCGCTCGCTGCAGAAGATCGACCGCCATCTCGGGCACGCAGCCGAATTTTCGGCTCAACGGCCATTGGGCGCCGCGCCCCTGAACCAGCAGGCGGCAAAAGACGCCGGCGCCGGGCGCGCAGCGGGCGATCTTCTCCAACTCGGCACCGCTGTCGAAGGCGAACAGGTCGACGCCTTCGCCCCGCGCCTTGCCGATTTCCGCCGCCCGCTTGATCGTATTTCCGAAGGAAAGGCGTTCCGCGCCAATGCCGAGCTCGCGGCAACGCCGCATCTCGCCTTCGCTCGCGAGGTCGAAGCTCGCTCCGAGCGCGGCCAGGGTCGCGATCACCGCCGCCGATGGATTGGCCTTGACGGCATAGAAGATCGTCGCGTCCGGGAGCAGCGCGCGGAGCGCGCGATAGCGAGCGGCGACGATTTCGAGATCAACCACGAGACAAGGCGTCGGCGGCCGACGCGCCGCGAGGAAGCGGTCGATACGGCCGCTCACGAGCGCATCGCAAGCAAGCCCTGGGTCCTCGGGGAGAGCGGCGCCATCGCCGCCATCTATGTTTGCCGTGTGTTCCCTGGCCATTATGCCCCGGCGCCACCAAGCCCGTCGATCCCGAAGCCGGATCGGCGTCCAACGGGTAGCAGCGGGCGGCTGCGGCGGCCTTGATCCGGATCAAGGCCCGCCGCGACGCGGAAATGACGGGGAATGTCTTTTGTGTTCGAAATCGACGGGCGACGCCTTGCGACCGCCTCATGCCGGAACCGGAAAAACGGAAACGAGAAGGGGTTCCACGCGCGATCGCGGCCCCCCCTCCCCTATCTAAGCACGAAGACGCGAGCGATGCCGGAAGGCCCCGCAAGGCTTACCGGCGGGCGCCTGGTCAGATCGAGTCCTTGAGCTCCTTGGCGGCCCGGAACGCCACCTTCTTGCTCGCCTTGATCTTGATCTGCTCGCCGGTCGCAGGGTTGCGTCCCATGCGCGCGGCGCGCTTGCGCACCTGCAGGATACCGAGACCCCCGATGCGGACCTTGTTACCCTTCTTCAGCTGCTTGGTCACCAGCTCGACCATCTCCGTCAACACTGCGACGGCCTGCTTCTTGGGCATCTCATGGCTTTCGGCCAGAGTCGCCGCCAGATGCTTGAGCGTTACAACGGAAGGCTTGCTCGGGGTTTTCACCGCCATTGTTCTCTCCCTGAGTTGAGCGTGCCAGACATCAGCGCCGGACGCTCCTTATTCAGACAATTACCGGCAGGGCGCAGGAATGGCAAGCGTCGGTTTATGCCCGATTATGAGGCCTAAAACGCGCGTGGTCCATGACTTCGACCGCGATGCTTATAGCGGGCTAGTTATCCACAGCACCAATGCATCGAGTGCCGACATGCGCATCGGCCGCGCCGGGGGAAAGCCCCGATGGCAATCCGACGTCATCGTCACCGGCACCGGCGAATATTTTCTCTTGTCCCGCGAAAGCCCAACGGCACACTGCCTCGGAGCGCCCCGACGACATTCATATCCCTTTGAAAAACATCAATAATCTTTGCCCGATGCCGCCACAGCCCAAGCCTCATGGATACAGCCACCGCAAGCGCTCATCAGCCATGTGGCAGCGCGCCGCCCCGCGATTTGCCGGCAGCGGCGGAGACGCTCGCGCGCGGGGCAGCTTCGCGAGCGCTGTCGCGTCGCGCCTTGCCGAGCGCGCCGAGCGCCGAGACCTAGAGGATCAAGCCGCCATCCACCACGATGGTCTGCCCGACTACATACGCGGAAAGCGGTGAAGCCAGGAACAGCGCAACGCCTGCCATGTCCGCCGGCGTCCCGAGTCGGCCGAGCGGGATGCTGGCCAGCGCGGCCCGGAGTCGCTGCGGATTGTCGGTGGTCACCTTGGTCAGCTTGGTATCGACAAATCCCGGCGCGATACCGTTGACGCGAATGCCATCCGCCGCCCAGGCCGCGGCCAGGGTCCGCGTCAGCCCGACCGCGCCGGCTTTCGAAGCGTTATAGGCGGGGTTGCCCTTGGTGGCATGGTAAGCCGCCGTCGAACTGACGACGATAAGCGCGCCCTTGGTCGCGGCCAGCGCCGCATGGAACTTGCTGGCGCAGGCCATCACGCTGTTGAGGTTGACATCGACGACATGGCGGAAGCTGCTCATGGCAAACTCGCCCCGCTGGTAGATCACCGTCCCCTGACAGAGGACCAGGATATCCAGCGCGCCAAACGGCGCCTCGTAGGCTTCGAGCGCCGCAAAATCGGCGACATCCATCCGCGCATAGCGAAGACCGGCGAGATCGGAGCCCTCGGCCGGCGCATAGTCCTCGGCCCGCGCGCGCGTGCCCCAGACATGCACCTCCGCGCCCGCGGCACGGAAGGCCTGGGCGATGCCGTTGCCGATGCCGCTCGAGCCGCCGACCACGAGCGCCGTCTTGCCTTTGAAGCCAATCTCCATCGCCCCCCGCGAGACTCATTGGAT
>JAJYTL010000383.1 GCA_021793055.1 Pseudomonadota bacterium | reverse complement strand
GGCGGCGCTCCGGGACCCCGAGCCTTGACGTCGCCGAGATCGAGGGCGAGCCGTCCTTGCAGGCTTTCCGCCAGCGCCCGCGGGCTTTTTCCCGAGGCCTTGGCCTGCAGCGCCGCCGTGATGGTGCCGCTGATCGGCAGCCGGCCGGCCTGCGGCCCGGCCGCCCGGTCGATCCGGACATGGTTGATCTTGAGATCGGTGTCGAGGCCGAGCGCGTTGCCGGAGGCATCGAGCTTGAGCAGCCCCTTGACATCGCCGCCATAGAGCGCGACCTGGCTCAGGTTGGCGGTTATGACGCCCTTCTTTGCGAGCGCCGTGAAAGTGATCGGGCCGATCGCCTGGCCGCGGCCCTGGATGCCGGCAATGGCGATCTTGATGTTAGCGTCGGCACCGCGCAGCGCCTTGAGATCGAAGGGACGATCGGACACCTCGGCCATGAGGTCCTTGCCCGGCAGCGGCGCTTGGCGTTGCCCGGGCTGCACCGAAGGCGCGGCCTTGGCGGCCGGCGCCGACGGCGGCAAATAGCGGTCGAGCTGCAGGACGCCGCTTTCGATGTCGAGCGCGATCTTGGTCACCGGGCCGCTGGCATCGAGGCTGCCGCTTGCCTTCGCGTTCAATCCCGTGCCGGTCAAGGTGAGGGACTTGAGTTCGGACCGCGCGCCGTGCGCGGTGAACACCGCGTGCAACTTCACCGGGCCGGGATCGGGTTGCGATTTCGGTAACGGCCGTTGCAGCCAGGCAAGGAGTTGGCCGACGGAGGAGACGTCAAGATCAAAGGTGCCGTTCAGGCCGGGCACCGGCCTCGCCTGCGCGCCGCCGTCGAAACGGGCAGTGAGGGTCCGGGCGTCGAGGGCGAGCTTGACCTTGGCTTCCTTGCCGCGAGTAAGAAGGGCCGGCGAATCGACTGACAGGCTCGCCGTCACCGGCTGATCGTTCAAGATCATGCGGCCGTCGAGCCGTAGCGGCAGCGCCGCATCTGCCATCGCGGCCTTCAATGAAACGTCGGCTGCGCGGAGGGTTTGGCCGGTCACGGCGTTGCGATAGGTGACGCGGCCGTTCTCGATCTCGAAACGATCAATCCGGAGCTGCGCCAGGGCGGCGCTTTCCGGCGGCTTGGGTGGTTCGGCTCCCGGCGCCGCAGTGGCCGCGCCACGGCCCGGTGCCAAGATCCAGTTGCCACGGCCGTTCTTGTCCACCTCTAGATCGACCGCCGGATTTTGGATGATCAGAGAGCGGACGACGATATGGTGCGAGATCAGGGGCCAAAGCGCGACTTCGAGCTTGAGGCTTCCGACCGAGACCATCTCTGGCGGCGTCAAGCCCGGCGCGTTGGCGAAATGGATGCCGGCGGCGGCGACGCGGATATCGGGGAAGATCGAGATGCGAAGTGGCCCGTCGATGCGAAGCTCGCGCCCCGTGGATGCGCGCACGGCGGCGATCAGTCGCGGCTTCCAATCGATCATGCTCGGCACGACGAAAAGTGCCGCGACGATTACGATGATAAGGCCCAAAAACGCGAGGAGGATCCATTTCATCATATGGACGGCCTTCCGCAGTGCTGTTTTGCTCGGAAAAATCTATATCCGATAAGGTCTCGGGCTGTTGATCTGCATCAATTTAAAGCATATCGCGGCAGCTTCTTGGTCTGGCGGGCAATTTTGCGAGCGTTTTAGGCTGCGGGGTCCAAAAATGCTCGCAGAGGGTCCGTGCCGCGGCGCCGATCGCGCTGGCTTAGAGCACGATCCCGAAAAATGGGTCCGCTTTTCGTGTCGATCAGCTCCGAGCCATCGGAGCAGGGTGGAGATGATTGCGGGTCAATGCGACCCGTGGTCGTTGTGCGTTAGCGCCCGATGAACCAGAGAATCAAGGTGAGGACGAGACTCGCTACGAGGCTGGTCACAATCGGAAAATAGAAGGTGATATGGCCGCGCTTGAATACGATATCGCCCGGCAGCCGGCCGAGGCCGAGCCGTGAGAGCCAGGGCCAGAGCAGACCGGCCAGCAGCAGAACGATTCCAATGACGATAAGAAATCGCGCCATGACGGCGGCGACTATAAGCCGGTCTTTCGCTCTCCGGAAGGGCGCGCGCCGCCACGGACGGTCGCGACGGCAGGTAATCGTTGACTTGCCAGGCGTCGGGCGGGTCCTATTGGCGCCGCAGCGAATGCCGGGATGTGGGAAAGGAAGGACGGATGCGGGTCTTGCAGGTCTTGGCTGGGGCGAAACAAGGCGGCGCCGAGACGTATTTCGTCGATCTGGTGACGGCCTTGCATCGCTCCGGCCTCGAGCAGCGAGTGGTGATCCGGCGTCATTCGGCGCGAGCCGATCAGCTGCGCGCCGCCGGCCTCGATCCGATCGAACTGCCGTTCGGAAATATTTTCGATTTCGAGACGCGCCACCGTCTTCGGCAAGAGATCGCGGCGTTCCGGCCCGATCTGGTGCAAACCTGGATGAAGCGGGCGACCGCCGCTTGCCCGCGCGGCAGTTTCGTCCATGTCGGTTGGTTCGGCGGCTATTACGACATGAAATATTACCGGCGCTGCGATCATCTGGTCGCGGTGACGCGCGATATCGTGCGTCATATCACCGCGAGCGGCTGGCCCGAGGTCCGCGCGCATTATCTCCCGACTTTCGCCGCCGACACGCCGGCGCCGGCGATTCCGCGCCGCGACTTCGACACGCCGGACGGCGTGCCGCTCATTCTGGCGCTTGGTCGGCTGGATCCGGTCAAGGGCTTCGACGTGCTGTTGCGGGCGCTTGTCGCGGTGCCGGAGGCTTATCTCTGGCTGGCCGGCGAGGGTCATCTTAAGGAAAAGCTGAAGGCCGAGGCGGTGGCGCTCGGCCTCGCGCCGCGTGTCCGGTTTCTCGGCTGGCGCAATGACCGCGCCGCGCTTTTCACCACTTGCGACATGTGCATCATGCCCTCGCGCCATGAGCCCTTTGGCACGGTGATGATCGAGGCCTGGGCTTACGCCAAGCCGCTGATCGTCGCGGCGGCGCAAGGCCCGCGCGGCTTGATCCGCGATGGCGAGAACGGCCTGATGGTGCCGATCGACGACGCACCGGCGCTGGCTGCCGCGATTCGCCGCCTTCTCGATTCGCCCGATCTAATGCAGATGATCGCAGCGACAGGCCGGC
>JAJYTL010000382.1 GCA_021793055.1 Pseudomonadota bacterium | reverse complement strand
GGGAAGTCATCGGTACCGGCGGCAAGGTCATCCGCGAGATCTGCGAGACCACCGGCGCCAAGATCGACATCGAGGATGACGGCACCGTCAAGGTCGCGGCCACCGATGCCGGCGCGGCGCTGGCGGCGATCGATTGGATCAAATCGATCACCAGCGAGCCCGAGGTCGGCCATATCTATAAGGGCAAGGTGGTGAAGATCGTCGATTTCGGCGCCTTTGTGAACTTCTTTGGCAATCGCGACGGGCTCGTGCACATCAGTGAGCTGGCGCCGCGGCGCGTCGCCAAGGTCGCCGACGTGGTGGCCGAGGGCGAGGAGGTTCGGGTCAAGGTGCTCGGCATCGATGATCGCGGCAAGGTCCGGCTCAGCATGAAGGTGGTGAACCAGGAAACGGGAGAGGATTTGACGCTGACGCCGGCGGAGCCGGCGAACGCGGAAAATCCGTCCTAAGGAAAACCAGCGGGAAAGCCAGGCATTCGGCGCGCTTTGGACCGGATCGGTGCGAAGCCGCCACCCTTGGCTCCGGCCGCGATCGCGGTCGTGGCGATGAGGCGGTAGGGCAAAGTGGCGGGCGGAGGCTTGGCGAGTTCGAAAAGTGCCCTAATAATAGATAGCAATAACGCTTGGGGCCAAGCCAAGCGGCTCGAGCGGGCCGCGCGCGGCGTGGCTTTTTCGGAACGGCGCAAGGCGGAAACCGCAGAGTGAAGACTCTGAACCCGATCATACTTTCAGGCCGCGAAGTGCTGCCGCTTGTCGAGGGCGGAAAGGGCATCGGTATTTCGAACGGTGAGAGTTCCGGCGCCTGGGCCCGGGCTGGCGGCGTCGGCACCTTTTCCGGCGTCAACGCCGATTCCTATGACGCCGACGGCCGCGAGATCCCGCAGCTCTATAAGGGCCGCACGCGGCGCGAGCGCCATGAGGAACTGGTCGCCTATGCGGTGAAGGGTGGCATCACCCAGGCGCAGATCTCGCACGATCTCGCCGGCGGCGAGGGCCGCATCCACGTCAATGTGTTGTGGGAGATGGCGGCCGCCGAACGGGTGCTGGAAGGCGTCTTGCAAGGCGCGCGGGGCCTTGTCCATGGCGTTACCTGCGGCGCCGGCATGCCCTATCGCATCGCCCAACTGGCGTCGGGCTATGGCGTCTATTACTACCCGATCGTCTCCTCAGCGCGCGCATTTCGCGCCTTGTGGAAGCGCGCCTATCACAAGTTTCCCGAATGGCTCGGCGGCGTCGTCTACGAAGACCCGTGGCTCGCCGGCGGCCACAACGGCTTGAGCAACAGCGAAGATCCGCTGTGCCCCGAACCGCCCTATCCGCGCGTCCGCGCGCTCCGCGCGGCGATGCGGGAATTCGGCCTCGAGCAGACGCCGGTCGTTATGGCCGGCGGCGTCTGGTATCTCCGCGATTGGGCCGATTGGATCGACAACCCGGAAATCGGCCCGGTCTGCTTTCAATTCGGCACCCGGCCGCTGCTGACCCAGGAAAGCCCGATTTCCGACGCCTGGAAGCAGCGCCTGTTGACGCTGGAGCCCGGCGACGTCTATCTCAACCGCTTCAGCCCGACCGGCTTCTGGTCGTCGGCCGTTCGCAACAGCTTTTTGCAAGAGCTGCACGAGCGCAACGAGCGTCAGGTCGCCTATACCAGCGCCCCGATCGGCGAGCACGACGCCGAGCTGCCGATCGGCGCCCGTCGTCGCGTCGTCTATCTCACGCAGCCGGACCGCAACCGCGCCCAGGGGTGGATCGAGGCGGGCTTTACCGAGGCGCTGCGCACCCCGGATTCGACCCTGATCTTCGTCACGCCCGAGCGCGGACTCCAGATCCGCACCGATCAGATCGAATGCATGGGCTGCCTTTCGGCCTGCGCTTTTTCCAACTGGTCGCAGGACGAGCGCGGCACCACCGGCAAGAAGGCGGATCCGAGAAGTTTTTGCATTCAGAAGACGTTGCAGAATATTCGCCATTCCACCGAGATCGAAAGCAACCTGATGTTCGCCGGCCACGGCGCCTACTGCTTCAAGCGCGATCCCTTCTACGCCAACGGCTTCGTGCCAACCGTGGCGCAACTCGTCGAGCGTATCGCCACCGGCGACTAAGGATGTTTACGTAGTTTTGATTGGGGATAGATACTTAGGCGCTACAACTTTCATTTTTATTAGAAAGAGCGTATAAGGGCCAAAGCGAGTGCTTTACCCCATCTTGGATGGTTGGAATTAGGAGCAGAGCGTGAATACTCCACGGAATCAGGAAACCCTCGCCAGAGCCCTGCGCAAAGCAGGCCTTCGGCCGACCCGCCAGCGCCTCTCCCTGGCCCAGTGCCTGTTCGCGAACGGCGACCGACACGTCACCGCCGAGGCGCTTTATGCCGAGGCCGTGGCGGCCGGCTACCCGGTCTCTCTCGCGACGGTTTACAACACCTTGCATCAGTTCACGGGCGCCGGGCTTCTGCGCCAAGTGATGGTCGATACCAACCGGAGCTATTTCGATAGCAACACCAGCGATCACCATCATTATTTCCACGAGGAGACCGGCGAACTCGTCGACATCCCGAGCCATGCGGTGACCGTGGGCGATCTTCCGAACATGCCGGAAGGCGCCGAGGTTTCCCGGGTCGAGGTGGTGGTGCGGGTGCATCAGCGCGCGTCCTAATCCAACGCCCTTTCGCGGCTGGCGGCGCAACGCCGCCAGCCTTCAGTAGAGTTAATTTCCTTCCCTGCGTGCCTTGCTTCGCGCCCGGTTTTTTGTACTGGGGTCTTTAATTTAGAATCACTCTAAATTTATTGACAAAGGCAATGCCGGCGACGAATATGGCGCGACACGGCCCCGTTGGGCCGTCCGCATTTGGGAAGGAGATCACGATGGCGTCGTTAAAGGGCAGCAAAACCCTGCAGAATCTTAAGGATGCGTTCGCCGGCGAAAGCCAGGCCAACCGCCGCTATCTCTATTTCGCGCAGAAGGCCGATGTTGAAGGCTATAACGATGTCGCCACCGTCTTCCGCTCGACCGCCGAAGGCGAGACCGGCCACGCCCACGGCCATCTCGAGTTCCTCGAGGAAGTCGGCGATCCCGTCACCGACGTGCCGATCGGCGATACCACGAAGAACCTGAAGTCGGCCATCGTCGGCGAGACCCACGAATAT
>JAJYTL010000381.1 GCA_021793055.1 Pseudomonadota bacterium | reverse complement strand
AACCCTTATCAGGAGACCGCGCCCTCGTCGCTGACCAAGATGATGACGCTCTATCTGACCTTTCAGCGCTTGGCCGAGGGACAGATCAAGCTCAACACGCTGTTGCCGGTGAGCCGCAGGGCATGGCAGATGGGGGGCTCGAAAATGTTCATCCGGGTCGGTACCGAAGTGAGCGTCGACGATCTCATTCAAGGCGTGATCGTGGATTCAGGCAATGACGCGGCGCTGGCCCTTGCCCAGGGGCTCGACGGGACCGAGGCCGCCTTCGTCGGCCTGATGAACGACGAGGCGAAGAAATTCGGTATGGATCACACCCATTTCGTCGACGCGTCCGGCTGGCCTAACCCCAACCATTACTCGAGCGTTGCTGATCTCGCCGTTCTCGCCGACCATCTAATCTACGATTTTCCCCAATATTATCACTTTTTCGCGCAGCTCACCTATACCTACGACGGCATTCGGCAGGGCAATCGCAATCCGCTTCTTTATGGTAAATATGCGAACTTGCATGTCGATGGGCTGAAGACCGGCCATACGGAGGAGGGCGGTTACAGCCTCGCGGCGGCAGCCGAGCGGCATGGCACAAGGTTGATCGCCGTGCTGAACGGCATGGATTCGGGAAGGGCGCGGGCGCGCGAGACCGCCCGCCTTCTGCAATGGGGATTCACCGCCTTCGATAACGCGCATTTTTTCAATAAGGGAGCCACGGTGACGGAGGTGCAAGTCTGGCTCGGCCGCGATGCCGTCGTGCCGCTGGTCACGCACCGGAACATCGTCGCGACGGTGCCGCGTGCGGTTCGCTCGAAGATCAAGCTCACGGTCACCTATAACAGCCCGGTTCCGGCGCCGATCAAGGCCGGCGCCAAGCTCGCCACCTTGACCGTTACCTATCCGGGCGCGCCGGATACCGAGGTGCCGCTTTATGCTGGCGCCAACGTGGCGCGTCTGCAGGGCATTGGGCGGCTGGAAGCGGCGCTGCGGTATCTGGTCTGGGGAGCGCCGGCACCGTGACGCCGGGGCGCTTCATATCCTTCGAGGGCGGCGAAGGAACCGGTAAGACGACGCAGGTCACCAAGCTCACCCAACGCCTGGTCGGCGCTGGAATCGATGTCGTGGAAACCCGCGAGCCCGGCGGCACGCCCGCCGCAGAGGAGATTCGCCGCCTGTTGGTCGAGGGCGATCCCAGGCGTTGGGAACCGATGAGCGAGCTTTTGCTTCATTTCGCCGCGCGGCGCGAGCATCTCGTGAAGGTGATCTGGCCAGCCTTGGAGCGGGGTCAGTGGGTGGTTTCCGATCGCTTTGCGGATTCGACGCGGGCGTACCAGGGATATGGACTTGGTATCCCGGAGACCGCGATCGAGGCGCTTTACGATCTCGCTGTCGGGAACTTTGCGCCCGATCTCACGGTCATTCTCGATTTGCCGGTCGAACTCGGTTTAAAACGGGCGAAATGGCGGGGCGACGCTGCGGCCCGCTACGAGCGGATGGGGCAGCCGTTCCACGAGCGATTGCGCAAGGGCTTTCTTGCGATCGCGAAGGAAAATCCCGTTCGCTGCCGGGTTATCGATGCGACCGGCACGCTGGAGGAGATCGAGGCCGCGATCTGGCATGCCGTCGCCAAACGGTTCGATCTCGCGCCATGACCGTCGACCAGGACGAGAACGGGGTCCCGCACCCGCGAGAGACGGCCGAATTGCTCGGTCATGAGGCCGCCGAGGCGGCGCTGCTCGAGGCTTGGAACGCCGGCCGGGTGCCGCACGCGTGGCTGATCTCGGGGCCGAAGGGAATCGGCAAGGCGACGCTCGCGTATCGTTTTGCCCGCTTCGTTTTGGCGCAAGGCGTTGGCGACAGCGGGGCGCTGTTTGGCGCCCCCGATCCCGCGGGCGATCTCGCCGTCGCGCCCGAGGATCCGGTGTTTCGCCGCGTCGCCTCGGGTGGCCACGCCGATCTTCTGACCGTCGAGCGGCCGCTCGATGCTTCCGGTCGGCGCAAAAGCGAGATCACGGTGAACGAGGTGCGGCGGCTGCGCGGCTTCTTTAATCTCACCGCTGCCGAAAGCGGTCACCGGGTCGCAATTGTCGATAGCGCGGATGAGTTAAATCGAAATGCAGCCAATGCATTATTGAAGATTCTTGAGGAACCGCCGGAGAAATCCCTGATCCTTCTCATTGCGCAGGCGCCGGAGGCCTTGTTGCCGACCATCCGCTCGCGTTGCCGCCGCCTGGCGCTTCGCCCGTTGCCAAGCGATCTCGTGATCGCGCTTCTGGCGCGCCATTATCCGGAGCTTCTCGAGGCCGAGGGCACGGCGCTCGCGCAGCTTGCGGCCGGCAGCCCGGGGCGCGCGCTCGGCCTCGCGGAGGCCGGCGGCGTCGCTGCCTATCAGGATATCGTCTCGCTTCTGGCGCCGCTGCCGCGGCTCGATTGGGGCGCGGTTCATGGCTGGGCGGATCGGCTCGCGCGCCGCGAGAACGACCGGATTTATGCGCTGACCCTCGATCTGCTCGCGCTTTGGCTGTCGCGGCTGCTGCGGAGCGCCGCCAGCGGCCGCGACGGCGGGGAGGCGGTTCCAGGCGAATTTGGCCTCCGTGGCTTCGTCGCCGACAGGTCCGGTCTGCGGCGCTGGCTTGACGCGGCCGAGGAAATTGCGCACGGCGCCGCTTTGGCGGATGCTCTCAATCTCGATCGCAAACAGCTTTTGCTGAATGTGGTCTTCGCGCTCGGGCGGGCCGCGCAAGCGATGCCGGCGCGGGCTTCCTGAGGGGAAAAGACGGTGAACCAGACGTTGGGGCCTTCCGTCGAGGCTGGGGCGCCGCGGAAGGCGGAGACGCACAAAGGAAGGGCTGGCGCTCCGGCGCGAACGGGAGCCGTGAAGGCGCAGGTAAAAAAGCTTCTCTATCGCCTTTACGAGCACCGTCTACTGCGGCAAGTCCGCCATGGGGCCATGCCCGGGCACATCGGCATCATTCTCGACGGAAATCGCCGCCATGGCGTTCGCCAGGGGATCACCGATCCGCAGGCGATCTACAGCCTCGGCGCCAATAAGCTGAACGAGGTGCTCGACTGGTGCGGCGAATTCCGCATCCCTGTGGTCACGCTTTGGGTGCTCTCTACCGACAATCTCAGCCGATCGACGGCGCAAGTCTCGAGCATCCTGATGGCG
>JAJYTL010000380.1 GCA_021793055.1 Pseudomonadota bacterium | reverse complement strand
GGAATCGCTGGAGGCGGAAAGCCGGGACGCCCTTGGCCGGGATTACTACGAGCACGGTGCAGCGGCAGGCCAGGGCTACCGCAACGGCGTTCAGCCTGGGCGACTGAAGGCGGCGGAGGGGGTGATCGAATATTCGGCACCCCAGATCGACGACCGTGACGAACCGTTCCAGTCTGACATCCGCGAGCATCTGAAAGGCCACACCCAGGCGCTCGAAGACTTGGCGGTGGAGCTTCAGGTGCGCGGCCTTTCGGTGCGTGACATTGAAAAAGCGTTCTGGGACGAGAGCGGGCGGCTGTTGCTGTTATTCGGCGCCGTCAGAACCAAGCATTTGAACATCGATATCGGGCCATAGGGAAGCCGCCCGCCTTTGGCGCCATCCCCATAACAAAGCGCTTCCTCCAAAGCCGGCCGAAACACCTCAGTATCGACTACCTGTTTCATCTCCTCAAGCAGTTCGCCCGCGGCCGACATCCGCTTTCGGGAATCCGGAGGAGAAAAAAAGTCCAGGCTGCCTCGTCCACTCCTCCTGCCAAGGAAGTGAATCATCGACCCAACAAAATCACGAGGTTTTTGAGGGTTTCCACGTTTATGTTTTCATTTTATCAACGCATTGCACACGTAAGATCCGACCAAGCGCGCCGCCGCAGCGCGAAAAGCCCTCAAACGTCAGCCCTTGAACAATAGCAAGACGCCGTTGCCAAGCAGCATCAGGCCGATTGCCCATTCGAAGCTGCGTTGGCTGAGGCGAGAGTGGACGCGATGCCCGATAAAGAGCCCGGCGATCATAATCGGCAGGAAGCCGAGCAAGAGCCACAGGCTGTTCCAGTTGTAGAGACCGGACGCAAAATAGCCGATCAACCGGAGCGGCGTTTCCAGCAGGATCAGCGCGGTGACGGTGGCGCGGAACGCGCCTTTCTCAAGCTGCCGGGTCGCGAAATAAGTCACGAACACCGGCCCGCCAGTCGTGAACAGCGTATCGATAGCACCGCCGACCGCCCCAATCGGCGCCGCGAAGGCGCGCGAAAGCTTGCCGAAGCGAATGCCTGATAACGTATAAAGCGCGTAAACAATGATAAACCCGCCGAGCGCGCGGCTTAACACTGCTTCGTTCAGGACATGAAACAGATAAAGCGCACCAACCACGCCGATGACATTTCCAGGAAACATCGGCAACAGTTCACGCCACAGGATTTTCCTGCGCTCCGCCACGCCGATGCTGAGCGAGGCAAGGTAATTCAGCGCTGACATCACCGGTACGATGAATGGCAATGGCCAGACCAGGGCCAACATCGGAATGGCGACGATTCCGGAGCCGAACCCGGTCATCCCGCGCAGAATATAGGCGGCAAACAAGATCGCCGCCGCAAGTATTTCAATGTGCCACATCAGGTATGCTCAAAGCCGGAATGACCGAACAGTGGAACCGGCGCATTCGGATCGCCGGCCCGCGCAAATCACAGAACCGCCTCCGCCCGGTTCACAAGGTCGCGATGCAGCGCGGCCGGCAGCGTGATACCCTGCCGTTCCGCTCGCGCCCGCACTTCGAACCGCCTTGCGCCGGGAATCCGAACGCCGGCTTCCTCAGCCATAGCGGAAAGCAACATTTCAAGACGCACCGCGAAGCTCTCACCAGAAAAGCAGGCTGGATCGAAGAGAATAAGAAGCTGCCCGACACGGGGCGGCGGACCGTCGGCGACGAAAAACGACGAAGCCTCGAAGCCAAAATTCGCGCCGACCAGCGCTCCGGCCAGCACCTCGACCATCAAGGCCAGGGCGCTTCCCTTGGCATCGCCGATCGGCAATAGCGAGCCCAAAAGCGCCGCCTTGGCGTCGCTCGTCGGTCGGCCGTCGCGATCCAGCGCCCAACCCTCTGGGATGCTTTCGTCTGCGCCGGCCTTTATCATGATTTTGCCGCGTGCGACCTTCGAGAGCGCGAGATCGACGACAAGCGGCGGCGCGGCCGCGCGCGGGCAGGCGAACGCAAGCGGGTTGGTTCCAAACAGTGGCCGCCGACCGCCCCAAGCAGCCATGGCCGCCGGGGTATTGCCGAGGACCAGTGCGATTAATCCCTGGTTCGCCGCGCGTTCGGCGACATGTCCAGCGACGCCGAAGTGATGCGAACCGCGAATGGCGATAGCGAGCATGCCGGTCTCGCGCGTCCGTGGCACGCCTTTGTCGAGCCCGAGCGCCAATGCCGGATAGGCAAAACCCGCTTTAGCATCGACACGTAGCACGGCCGGTGCGGAAAACGCAGCCTCCGGAACCGCTAGGCCGTCCACCTTGCCGCTGATCGCCTGGTCGGCATAGGCCGGAAGCCTGGAGAGACCGTGAGAGGGAATGCCATCCGCCTCGGCGGCGACAAGAGCGGCGGCGACGGCTCGGGCATTCGCCGGCGAGGTTCGCGCCGCCACGAGCGCCCGGACGGCAAGCGCATTGAGATCAGCGAGAGAGATCAAAATCCGCTCTGCGGCGCTCATCGGGCGTCGTCCGCCAACAAGCTTTCTCCGGGACGAACCCGAGTAAAGCGAACCGCCTCGGTCGCGCTGACCAATCCGCCGTCGCGATAACGAACAGTAGTATAGCAAGAGTGGTCAAAATCGCCCGGCGTGGTGAAGTCGCTGCGATAATGCGCACCACGGGAATTTTCGCGCCCCAAAGCGGCGATCACGATTGCCCGGCTTACCAGAATCAGACTTTCGAGATTGAGCCAATCGTGCCAGGCAAGATTGAATTCTGCCCCCATGCCGCCAAGGCCAGTCCCAGCAAGCTCTGTCTCCAGCGCCGTGAGCCCTTGCGCCGCGCGTGAGAGCAATTCGCGATCGCGGATGATGCCGGCCTGCTCCCACATCAGCGAATGAAGCGCCTCGCGTACCGACGAGACATCGCCGCCAGCCCGCTCAAAAGGCCGGCGGCAGCGTACCTCGGCGGCAGTGATCGCGGCCTCGTCAGGCTTGCGAAATTTTCCCTCGCTCTTAACGAACCGCGCCATGCTGTCGCCGGCGACGCCGCCAAAGACGGTCGAATTGGCAACGCCTTTACCGCCCAGCCGATTGGCTCCGTGCACACCACCGGTATCTTCGCCGGCCGCGAAAAGGCCATGAATCTCAGTCGCACACGCTTGGTCGAAAACGACGCCGCCCATCATGTAGTGCGCGGTCGGA
>JAJYTL010000022.1:1054-19400 GCA_021793055.1 Pseudomonadota bacterium | reverse complement strand
TAGAGCATGATCCCGAAAAGTGGTCCCGCTTTTCGGACGCGATCATGCTCCGTGTCATTGGGACGGCGCGCGATGATTTCGGGTCGAGCCGACCCGAAATCATCGCGCGCCAAGGCCAGAACCGCGAGGTTCCAGGATCGCGCATGAAGCTTGTCATCATCGATTACGGCTCGGGCAACCTGCGCTCGGCGGCCAAGGCGTTCGAACGGGTGATCCGCGAGAACGAACTGCCGTTCGCGGTCGGGGTCGAAAGCTCGGCGGCGGCGGTCGCCGCAGCCGATTACCTGGTGCTGCCGGGCGTCGGCGCCTTCGCTGACTGCCGGGCCGGGCTGTTCGCGCTGCCCGGCGTGCCGGAGGCGCTGAACCGCGCGGTGATCGGCGAGGGCCGCCCGTTCCTCGGCATTTGCGTCGGCATGCAGTTGATGGCGACAAGCGGCCTCGAGGACGGCAGCCACGCCGGCTTCGATTGGATTCCGGGCGTCGTCGACCGGCTCAGGCCGCGCGACGCCAAGCTCAAGATTCCGCACATGGGCTGGAACCAGTTCGAGACCGTGGCGGCGCATCCCGTCTTCGCCGGCATCCACCCTGGCGATCACGCCTATTTCGTGCACAGCTACGGCTTGCGGCCGAAAGACCCGGCGATGATCCTGGCGAGCGTCGATTACGGCGGGCCCGTGGTCGCCGCGGTCGGCCGCGACAACATGGTCGGCAGCCAGTTCCACCCCGAGAAGAGCCAAGCGACCGGGCTGAAGATTCTCGGCAACTTTCTGCGCTGGCGGCCATGACAGGGCGAGGCCTCGACGCATGAATCTCTATCCCGCGATCGATCTCAAGGACGGCGCCGCAGTGCGCCTGGAACAAGGGCGGATGGACCGTGCGACGGTGTTCAACGCCGACCCAGCGGCGCAGGCCGAGATTTTCGCCGCCGCCGGCTGCCCCTGGCTGCACGTGGTTGACCTGAACGGCGCCTTCGCCGGCAAGCCGGTCAACGCCGCCGCGATCGAGGCGATCCTCCGCCGCACCCGGCTTCAGGTGCAGCTTGGCGGCGGCATCCGCGATCTCGCCACGGTCGAGGCCTGGCTCGAGGCGGGAGTGCGCCGCGTCGTCCTCGGCACCCTTGCGGTGACGAAGCCCGAGCTGGTCAAGACCGCCTGCAAGGCCTTCCCCGGCCGCGTCGCGCTCGGCATCGACGCCAAGGGCGGCGAGGTCAAGGTCGCCGGCTGGGCGGAAGGCACCCGCATGCAGGCGCTCGACCTCGCGCGGCGCTTCGAGGACGCGGGCGCCGCCGCCATCATCTATACCGATATCGAGCGCGACGGTATGCTGGCCGGGGTCAACGTGGCGGCGACGGCGGCGCTGGCCAAGGCGGTGACGACGCCGGTGATCGCCTCCGGCGGCGTCGCCTCGATGGCCGACATCGTGGCGCTGAAAGCGGCGGCGGCGCCGATCGAGGGCGTCATCGTCGGCCGCGCGCTCTATGACGGCCGCATCGATCTCAAAGCCGCCCTCGATCTCCTCAAATCCCCGGCTGCGGTCTAGCCGGCGGCGATCGGGTCCGGGCGATGCTTTCCAGGCAGCAAACATGTTGAAGGTCCGCGTCATTCCCTGTCTCGATGTCAAGGACGGCCGCGTCGTCAAGGGCGTCAATTTCGTCGATCTGCGCGATGCCGGCGATCCGGTGGAGCAGGCCGCGCTCTACGATCGCGAGGGCGCCGACGAGCTCTGCTTCCTCGACATCACGGCGAGCCACGAGCGCCGCGACATTCTCTACGACGTGGTCTCGCGCACCGCCGAAGCGGCCTTCATGCCGCTCACCGTCGGCGGCGGCGTGCGCTCGGTCGAGGACGTGCGCAAGCTGCTGCTTGCCGGCGCCGACAAGATCTCGCTCAACACCGCGGCGGTGGCTCATCCCGAACTGGTTTCCGAGGCGGCGCGCAAGTTCGGCCGCCAGTGCATCGTGGTCGCGATCGACGCGAGACGGGTCGGCGACAATCGCTTCGAGGTCTTCACCCACGGTGGACGCAAGGCAACCGGGATCGACGCCGTCGCCTGGGCCGAACGCATGGCCGAGGCCGGCGCCGGCGAAATCCTTCTCACCTCGATGGACCGCGATGGCACCCGCGATGGCTTCGACATCGCGCTCACCCGCGCCGTCAGCGACCGCGTCGGCGTGCCGGTGATCGCCTCGGGCGGCGTCGGCACCCTCGATCATCTGGTCGAGGGCGTACGCGAAGGCGGCGCCAGCGCCGTGCTTGCGGCCTCGATCTTCCACTTCGGCACCTATACCATTCGCGAGGCCAAGGCGCATATGAAGGCGGCCGGGATTCCGATCCGCGAGGGGAATTGACATGGCGTCAGACACGACCGTCGAGATTCTCGACCGCATCTACCGGGTGATCGAGAGCCGGCGCGGCGCCGACCCGGAAATCTCCTACGTGGCGCGGCTGCTGCGGAAGGGCCGCTCGAAGCTGGCACAGAAGGTCGGTGAGGAAGCGGTCGAGGCGGCGCTCGCCGCGATCGAGCCCGATTCCCGGCACCTGGTCGAGGAAAGCGCCGACCTGATCTTCCATCTGCTCGTGCTCTGGGCCGACGCCGGAGTCCGGCCCGAGGACGTCTGGTCCGAGCTGCAGGCGCGCGAGGGGAAATCCGGCATCGACGAAAAGAAGTCGCGCGCCAAGTCCTGAGCCCGCCGCGCCGACCATGGCGGCTCGGCTTGCGGTTTCGACCGCCAAATTAAAGCCGGCTTAAAGGCTGAATTCGCTCGCCTTCAGGAGCGAGATGAGGGTCAGGCCCTCGCGCGCCAGATTATCGCCCGCCCCCTGCTCGCGATCGACGATGGTGACCACGGTGTCGACCAGGGCACCAACCTCGCGCGTCGCCTTGAGGGCACGGATGAGCGAGCCGCCGGTGGTGGTCACGTCCTCGACCAGAACGGCGCGGCGGCCGGCGAGGTCTTCCGGTTTCGGCGGCCCTTCGACCAGACGCCCGGTGCCGTGGTCCTTCGGCTCCTTGCGGATGAAGAAACCGGAAAGCGGGCGCGCCGGAAAGCTTTTCTGGCAGACGCAGGCGACGATCGGGATGGCGCCCAAGGCCGGGCCGCCGATCGCTTCGACCGCGAGCGGCCGCAAGGCGTCGAGGATCAGGTCGGCGATCAGATTGGCGCCTTCTGGATCGAAGATCGTCGGCTTCATGTCGAAGTAGTATTGGCTCTGATTGCCGGACATGAGGCGGAAGTTGCCGCCCTTGAGCAGCGATTTCTCGGTGATGATGGCGCGCAGGCGCTGGCGCTTAAGCGCGCCCTCGCCGGTCGCCTCGCTGGTCTCAGCGCTTGTCATCGCCTTCGCCCGGCTCGCTCTTGGGCCCCGGCTCGCTCGCGGCCGGGGCGCGTTGTCAGTTGGCGGCCGCGGCCTTGCGCTTCTTGAGCTCGCGCTTCAGGCGCTTCGCCTCGAGCGAAAGCTTGGCGTCCGGGGTCTTCAGGAGCCAGGCGTCGAGGCCGCCCGCGTGCTCGACGGAGCGCAGCCCGCGGGTCGAGACACGGAACCGCACCGTGCGGCCGAGGCTGTCGCTCGCCATGGTGGTCTGCTGCAGATTGGGCAGAAAGCGCCGCCGCGACTTGTTGTTGGCGTGGCTGACGTTATTGCCGGACTGCACCCCTTTGGCGGTCAATTCGCAACGACGGGACATGGCCGAACGGAGCTCCTTAGGAAGCGTGACAGAAAAGCGCGGGCCGAACGAAACATCCGGCCCCGCCAGACCTTGAAAACCCTTAACCAGCCCGCGGCGGCCGCGATCCGACCTTACCCCCGCGCGCGTGCCCCGGGTTTTTAAGGGCAAGGCGGGCCGCCGTCAAGGGCGCTCGCTCCGGCGGCCGCGCGGGAGCAGGCTAGTCGATGTAATCGGCGGCCGCGGTCTGATCCTTGCCCTCGGCCACCCCAATGACCCGGAACACCACCGTCAGGACCGCCGCCAGCGCGATATTGACCAGCAGCGACGACAGCGCGGCATAGGTCGGCAATACTTGGCCGAAAAGGTGCAGCGGATAGATCGTGCCCTTGAAATGCAGCGCCGCCACCATCCAGGTGCCCCACAGGATGCCGACCACCCAACCGATCAACAGGGCCCTGCGGTGGAACCAGGCGGTGAACAGTCCGATCACCACCGCCGGCAGGGTCTGGATGATCCACACGCCGCCGAGAAGCTGCAGCTGGATCGCGTATTTCAGCGGCAGGAAGATGATGAAGGCGAGCGCGCCGACTTTGACCACGAGCGAGACCAGCTTCGCCATGGTCGCCTCCTGCTTCGCCGAGCAGCCAGGCCGCAGATATTCACGGTAGATATTGCGGGTGAAGAGATTGGCCGCCGCGATCGACATGATCGCCGCCGGCACCAGGGCGCCGATGGCGATAGCGGCAAAAGCGAAGCCGACGAACCACGACGGGAAGATCGAGAGGAACAGCGCCGGCACCGAGAAGTTCGGCCCGTATTGTTTGAAATAGGGGACGAAGGCCGGCATCTTCTCCACCCCGGCCGCGATCGCCATGAAACCAAGCAGCGCGATCAGCGCCAGGATGAAGCTATAGGCCGGCAACAGCGCGGCATTGCGCTTGATGGCGCGGCCGCCGTTGGCGCTGAGCACGCCGGTGATGGCGTGGGGATAGAGGAAGAGCGCCAGCGCCGAGCCCAGGGCCAGCGTCGCATAGGCGCCATAGGCGCCCCAGGTATGGGCGCCCGGCACCGGCAGCAGCAGCTTGTGCGCCGGCACGGCGGCAAAGATATGCCCGTAGCCGCCGAGCTTGAGCGGCACCACGATGACCGCCGCGATGACCGTAATGTAGATCATCAGGTCCTTGACGATGGCGATCATCGCCGGCGCGCGCAGCCCGCTCGAATAGGTGAAGGCGGCGAGAATGACGAAGGCGATGATCAGGGGCAGGTCGCCGATCAATCCGGTGCCGTGCAGGCCGAGACCCGCGATCACCACCTGGATGCCGACGAGCTGCAGCGCGATATAGGGCATGGTGGCGACGATGCCGGTCACCGTCACGGCCAGCGCGAGCGAGCTCGAGCCGTGCCGGCCGCGGACGAAATCCGCCGCCGTGATGTAGCCGTGCTTGTGCGAGACCTGCCACAGCCGGGCGAAGACCATGAACACGAAGGGATAGACGACGATCGTGTAGGGCACGGCGAAAAAGGCGATGGCGCCGGCGCCGAAGGCCAAGGCCGGAACGGCGATGAAGGTATAGGCGGTATAGAGGTCGCCGCCGATCAGGAACCACGAGACCAGGGTGCCGAAGCGGCGCCCGCCGAGGCCCCATTCGTGCAACTGATCGAGATCGCCGCGGCGCCAATGCGCCGCCACGAATCCCATGATGGTGATCAGCCCGAAAAACAGAAGAAAGACGATCGTCGCGACCCAGTTCACGGCCATTCCCCGCGTTTGTTGCCGTTCATGCCTTTGCCTGCCGCAAGCGCGGCGCCTATTCCGTCAGGAAATAGACGATCCCGGTCAGCACCGCGGTGATCAGGATCCACAGCATCTGGTACCAGTAGAAGAACGGAAAGCCGCCGAACGTCGGCTCAGCGAAATTGTACGACGGCACCCATAGGGTGAAGACGAACGGGATCAGCAAGACGAGATACCAGAGCTTGCTGCCCCTGCGACGCCCCTCGTTTTGGCTCATCCGAAACCTCCAGCTTTTCGGGCGCCAACCTCAGCACCCGCGACCCGCGCCGTCGCGGCGGCCGCACGTCGCGCGCCGCCGATCGAGCCGGCGTAAGGGCAACCAACAATGATCAAAAGACCGGCTTTGCGCCGGGGCGTCGCTGCCGTCCCGCCGCGGCCCCCGATGTTCGTCCGGGGGCTCGGGGCGGCGGAACGGCCGCGCCGCTTCAGCGGCAGAAATGCGCCGATATCGGCGCTTGGGTCAAGGCAAATTTATCGCTATCGTCCGCCCTTGGAACGGGTCGAAATCGAGCCGCGGGATCGGCGGCGGGGGAGATCGGCAACAATGCGCTTCTGGTTATTCACGGCGGCGGTGAACGGCCTTTGCGCGGTCGCCGTCGGCGCCGCCACCGCCCATGCGGCGATGCCGCTTCCGGCGCCGCGCCTCGCCCTGGTCGAGACCGGGCAACGCTATGAAATCTATCACGCCCTGGCGCTTTTCGGCGTCGCCTGGCTGGCCTCGGCCAGGCCCGGGGCACTCAGTCACGCCGCCGGGGCCGCGTTTCTGCTCGGCACGATTCTGTTCTCCGGCGGGCTTTATCTGATCGGCTTCGCCCAGGTCACCGCCGTCCTGCCCTTGGTGCCGGTCGGCGGCTCCGCCTTCCTCGCCGGTTGGCTGCTCGTCGGCGTCAGCGCCCTACGGCCCTGGCCGGCGCGCCGCGGCTAGTGACGCCGCGCGGCCAGCTTCAGCGCGCCAGCAACCCGGCCAATTCGACTTCGGGCCGGGCGCCGAAATGGCCGATGATCTCGGCCGCGCAAAGGCTGCCGATCTCGCCGCAGGCCTTGAGATCGCGGCCTTGGGTCAGGCCATAGAGAAAGCCGGCGGCGTAAAGATCGCCGGCGCCGGTGGTATCGACGACGCGGGCCGGCTTGGCCGCGACGGTATGGATTTCGTGTCCCGAGACCACCACCGAGCCCTGGCTCGAGCGGGTGAGGGCACAGAGCTTGCCGAGATCGCGCGCCGCCGCGACGGCGGCGTCGAAATCATCGGTCTCGAACAGCGACATGATCTCCACCTCGTTGGCGAAGAGAATGTCGACGCCATGTTTCAGGAACTCGCGGAAGGCCTGGCGGTGGCGCTCGACGCAGAACGGATCAGACAGCGTCAGCGCGACCTTGTTGCCGGCCTCGTGCGCGAGCTTCGCTGCCTGCCGGCAGGCCTCGCGCCCCGACGGTGGGTCCCAGAGGTAACCTTCGAGATAGACCACCTTGGCGCCGGCGACGAGCGGCGCCGGGACATCGCTCGGGGCGAGCTTGGCGCCGGCACCGAGAAACGTCGCCATGGTGCGCTGCGCGTCGCTTGTCACCAACACGACGCATTTTCCCGTCGGCACCGAATCCGGCGCATGTTCGGCGAAGACCACGCCGAGGCTTTCGATGTCGCGGCGGAAGTGGTGGCCGAGATCGTCGCCGCCGACCTTGCCGACGAAACCGCCGCGGCCGCCAAGCGAGGCGACGCCGGCAATGGTGTTGGCGGCGGAGCCGCCGGAGCGGCGCAGGCTGCCCGCGGCGATTTCCTCGAACAGACGTTCCGCCCGATGTTCGTCGACCAGGGTCATCGAGCCTTTGGCAAGCCCGTGGCGCTGCAGGAATGTCTCGTCGCGCTCGACCAGAATATCGACGATCGCGTGACCGAAGCCGAGAATATCCACCTGGGTTTGCCGTGACGTCACATCGATCCCCTTCCTGCTCGTTGCGTTTTGCTCGTTACGTTTTGCGCCGGCGCGCGAACGCGCCGCATAGCTTGCGGCCGGCGGCCCGTGTCGCCGGCGAGTATAGGGACCTCACGTCTTGTGACAAGATCGAGGCCTCGGCGGCGCCGGATTGCGCGCGCAAAGCCAACGTGTAGGATGGTTAACGTCGATCGATCGTCGACATTAACGCCGGGATCGAAGCGACGCGAGCGGCCGGAATGCGTCCGACCGCCGGTCTTTCGAACGCGGGGCGCGCACACGACCATGTTGTTCAGCCGCAGGAAAGCCAAGGCGGCGGCATCGCCGATCCCACCGACCGCCGCCGAGCCGGTGCCTGCGTCGGTGCCGCCGGAACCGGGATCGGCGGCAAGGCCCGCGGCCCATTCTTCCCATATACAGGGGACCCCCATGCCCATTTCCGACATCGCGAAAGCTTACCGCCCCGACACCGGACGTCGCGCCAGCGAGGCCCAGATGGCCCGCCTCGGTCTTGGCGCGCGCAGCGGCGAGGGTCCCGACCCGAAGACTCTTTTCGTCGGCCGCGAGATCGGCTTGAATGGCGAGATCACGGCTTGCGACCGGCTTGTCGTGGAAGGACAGGTCGAGGCGTCGTTGAAGGACTGCGAGGCGATCGAAATCGGCGAGACCGGCCTGTTCAAGGGCGCCGCCGAGGTGAGGGACGCAGATATTCGCGGCCGCTTCGAAGGTAAGCTTACCGTGCACGGCCGATTAATGGTACGATCAGCGGGCAAAATCTCCGGCGAGCTTCGTTACGGACAGCTGGAAATCGAATGCGGTGGGCAAATCGTCGGCCAAGTCGAAGCCGGCCCGCGCTCGCCGGATGGCTATGGGGGGGAACGTGGACAGCCCGCGCTCGAATCGCCGGTGAAGATGCCGGCCACGGCGGCACCGTCGGTCCAAAGCGACGTATGAGGCGAGCGAGACCTGCAAGACCCGCCCGTCTGGTTGCCGGTTTGCTTTGTTTTTCCGCGCTGCTAGCGCTCGCCGGTTGCGGCGGCATGCCGGCGAAGGGAGACGAGTTCGCCGTCAACATGCCCGGCCGGCTCGGCAGCAACTTCATCGTCCCGCCGCGCAACTTCAACGGCGACTGGCCGGTGCCGAAGGGCGCGGCCTCACCGTCGAATCCGGTCCAATCCGCGCAAAACCCCTCGCCCGGCAAGGCCGCAAGGAACCCGCAGCGCAGCGCCCTGAACGCGCCGCGCGAGGCGAAACGCGCCGCACCGAAGCTGATCGGCATGCGCGCCAAGGAGATTTCCTCGCTTCTCGGCCAGCCGACGCTTCTCCGCCACGAGCCGCCGGCCCAGGTCTGGCAATACGCCAGCGACGACTGCGTGCTTTACGTCTTCCTCTATCGCAACCGTCGCGACACCGGCCGCTCGCGGGTTCGCTATGTCGAATCGCGCGACCCGGCGACCGCGGCGCGCGAGCCGACGCCGCCCTGCATCGACCGGTTCGTGCGCCGGCACAAATCCGGCAACGTGAGCTGACGCCTCTCGATCCGGCGATTCGATCAGGCCGGCGCGCCGATCAGTTGGAGGCCGGCGCCTTGTTCTGCGCGTTGGTCCGAACCTTAGCCCGAACCTTAGCCCGAACCTTGGCGCCGGCCTTGGCGCCGCCGGCCGGCCGCGTCTTCGCGCCGCCCGCGGGCCGTTCGCCGTCCGCCTTCGGAGGGGATTTCCCTCGTCCCGGCGCCCTTCCCGGCTTGGCCTTTTGCCGGGTCTTGCCGTCCGCCTTTGCCGGGCCGTCAGCCTTTCCCGGCTTACCGATCCGCGCCCCGTCGCGCGCGACCAACGCCGCGCCGGTCTTGGCATCGTAGGGGCAGAGATCGCGGACGAGGCACTCCTCGCAGCGCGGCTTCCGCGCCGTGCAGATGTAGCGGCCGTGCAGGATCAGCCAATGATGGGCGTGCTGCCGATAGGCTTCGGGCACCGCTTTCTCGAGCGCCTTCTCGACCGCAAGCGGGGTCTTGCCGCGGGCGAGGCCGAGCCGGTTGGCGACGCGGAAAATGTGCGTATCGACCGCGATGGTGGGCTCGCCGAAGGCGATGTTTAGGACCACGTTTGCGGTCTTCCGCCCGACGCCGGGCAGCGCTTCGAGCGCGTCGCGGTCGGTCGGCACCTTGCCGCCGTACTGGCGCGCCAGGATCTCACTCAGGCGGATGATGTTCTTGGCCTTGCTGTTGTAGAGGCCGATGGTCTGGATATGGCGGCGAAGCGCCGCCTCGCCCAAGGCCAGCATCGCCTGCGGCCGATCGACCTTGGCGAACAGCTCGCGCGTCGCCTTGTTCACGCCTTTGTCGGTCGCTTGAGCCGACAGCACGACCGCAACGAGAAGGGTATAGGGATTGATGTATTCCAGTTCACCGCGAGGAGCCGGGCTCCGAGCCGCGAAGCGCGCGAACAACTCCTCGATGTCGGCTTTTTTCATGCCGCCACTCTAGCTCCCAGCCGCGGGCAAGAAAAGGCGCGTTGCCCGGATTCCGGCACATTGTCTTTGCCGGCGGACAAATCTATCCTGACAACATGACTGCCGGTACCGCGGAATTCCGTTTCGACGCCCGACTGACGCCGCATCGCTCGTTGGGGCGCGATGGCTTTACCCTCTTCATGGGCGTGCTCTGCGGCCTCAGCCTGGCCATGAGCCTGGAATGCTGGCATCTCGGCGCGTGGCCGATCGCGGGCTTTCTCGCGCTCAACATTCTGTTGATTTTTCTGGCCTTTCGCGTCAATTACCGCGCCGGCCGGATGATCGAGATGGTGCAGCTTTCCGAGGCCGAGCTGGTGGTGCGCCGCATCGACCCACGCGGCGTCGAGCGCAGCTGGCGCTTCCAACCTTATTGGGTGCGACTGGGCAAGCCCGACCCCGATGTGCCGGAGAGCCAGATCACCCTCTCCTCGCACGGCCGCCAGATCACCCTCGGCACCTTCCTCAGCCCGCCCGAGCGCGTCGACTTCGCCGCCGCTCTCGAGGCCGCGCTGCGGCGCTGCCGCGAATCCGGTTTTCCGGACCAGGCCCTGGCGCCCGGTTAGCGGCCCGCCCGATCGCCGGATCGCTCGGGAAACCCGTCGCCGAGCCCGAGCACGTCCGCCATGCCATAGAGGCCGGGCTTTTGCCCCGTGGCCCAGAGCGCGGCCTTGACCGCGCCGCGGGCGAAGATGGCGCGATCGGCCGCCTTGTGCGTCAGCTCGATGCGCTCGTCATCGGCGGCGAAAATCACGGTGTGGTCGCCGACCACGTTGCCGCCGCGCAACACCGCGAAGCCGATATCGCCACTTCGCCGCGGCCCGGTCATGCCGTCGCGCGCGCGCTGGCTGACTTCGGCGATATCGCGGCCGCGGCCTCGCGCCGCCACCTCGCCCAGCGCCAGCGCCGTGCCCGATGGCGCGTCGACCTTGCGCCGGTGGTGCATTTCGAGGATCTCGATGTCGAAGTCCTCGCCGAGTGCCGCCGCGGTGCGCGCCGTCAAGGCCATCAGGAGGTTGACGCCGAGGCTCATGTTCGGGCTCTGCACGATGGCGGATTTCTTCGCCGCCTCGGCAAGCGCGGCAAAATGTGGCGCGGTCAGGCCAGTGGTGCCGAGGACATAGGCGCAGCCGGCCTTGGCAACCAGGGCCGCATGGACGACGCAGGCTGCCGGCGTGGTAAAATCGATCACCGCGTCGCACGCGGCGACCAAGGCCTCGACGTCGGCGCCAAGGGCGAGCCCGATGGCGCCGATGCCGGCGATTTCCCCGAGATCGCGGCCCAGCGCCTCGGAACCCTGGCGCTCGATGCCGCCGGCCAAACGGCATCCCTCGGTTGTGGTCACCGTACGGACCAGGGTCTGGCCCATGCGGCCGGCCGCGCCGAGAACGCCGATTTTCACTTCCGCCATCTTGCCCTCCGCCGTTTGTTGACGCCGCGTCCGCCACCGCCAGCTGGCCTGGCGCGGGCCGTGGCGGCCACCCGGGACGATGGAAAAAAGCCGGGCGGAGCTTAAACTTGGCACTCTCCTCTCGGGAACTCTCCAGGGTCAAGGGTTTTTGAAAATTCTTGACCGGAACCCCCATCCATGAGATCAAAAAAGCCATCAATCCACGCTGCGGCAACGCTTGCCGCTTCGCCCCGAGGGCGAAAATCAGCATGTTTCCCGCAAGCCTCGATTGGTCCGTGTCGCGTCGGTGCGCGTCTCTGCTATGCTTAAAGGAGGCCAGGATGGCGACTGGCACTGTGAAGTGGTTCAACCCGGCGAAGGGCTTCGGGTTCATCGTGCCAAGCGATGGCTCGAAAGACGTCTTTGTTCATATCAGCGCCGTGCAGCGTGCTGGCCTGAAATCGCTCGATGAGGGCCAGAAGATCAGCTACGAAATTGCGACGGAGCGGGGGAAAAGCGCGGCGGTCAATCTGAAGCCGCTTTGAACGCCTTATACCCGACTCGACACTGCGTTTTTGCGCTTCCTCTCGCGCGGCTCAAGGGCCCCGTGGGGGAAGCGCCTTGTTTTTCAGCTTTTTCAGCCGCCGCCATCTCCGCCTGCCAAGCCTTCGCGGCCCGAGCAATAGTTCGATGAAGCGCGATATGGCACCGCGCAACTCGGCGCGGCGCTATGCGAAGCGCAGCGGATAGACCGCCTCCTCGCGGTAAATCGCGCCCGAGCGCGACAGATGACTTGAATACAGCATGAAGGCGTCGACCGCGAAGGTCCGCGCCGGGATGGTCCCGACCGCGCCGAGGAAATCGGCGACCCGCCGCGCCGGCGCGCTCTTGAGCCGCGCCAGGGTGACATGGGGATGGTATTTGCGCCGCTCTGGCTCGAGGCCGAGGCGGATCAGCGCGGTTTCGACCTTGGCCTGCAGGCGGTCGAGCCGGGGCTCGGGTCTTACCCCGGCCCACAGCGTATCGACCTTGGCACCGCGGCCGAACTGGCCGAGACGGTCGAGAACGAGATCGAAGCGCGGCGCCTCGATCTCGCCAAGCGCGGCGGCGACGTCGCGGCCGAGGCGGTCATTCACATTGCCGATGAAGCGCAGCGTGAGGTGCAGACTTTCCGGCCGCACCCAGGCCGCACCGGGCAGGCCGGCGGCGAGGCCGGAAAGCGCGAGCCGCACCGCCTCCGGCAGGCTGACAGCGACGAACAAGCGGATCATGACCCGGTCCCCTCTCGACCGGCGCCGGCGCGGGCCCCGCGGCGCTCATTTCCGGTCGAGCAAGCGGCGCACATAGGGCGCGATGCGGCGGACGATCACGGCCACGCCTTTAGCGTTCGGATGGATGCCATCTTTTTGATTCAGCTCGGGCTTGAAGGCGACGCCGGCAAGAAAGAACGGGTAATAGACGACCGGATAGGCGCGGGCGAGACGGGGATAAATGCCGTCGAAAGCCCGGCCGTAACGCTGCCCGAGATTGCCCGGCGCCTTCATTCCGGCGAGCAGCACCTTGACGTCGCGTCGCCGCAGCATGTCGAGCATTGCCCGCAGATTGGCCTCGGTCTGCGCCGGGTTGAGGCCGCGCAGCGCGTCGTTCGCGCCAAGCTCAAGGATCACATAGCCCGCATGATCGGCCAAAGCCCAGGCAAGACGGTTGCGCCCGTCTTCGGTGGTATCGCCGGCGACGCCGCCGTTCACCACCCGCGCGTCGATACCCTCATGGCGCAGAAAGGCCTGAAGTTGCGCCGGAAACGACTGCCCCGGAGCGAGCCCGTAACCCGAGGTCAAACTGTCGCCGAAGGCCACGATAACCGGCGTCGTTCCGGCCCGCGCCGGGGCGATCCACAAAAAGCCACAAAACGCGACAATAAAAACTGCCGCGTTGACAAGCCGGCAGAGATGGCCATAACGGCTCAATCGGCAGCGGGAAAAGTACATGGCGCGTAACGGCAGTTCCGACGGCGGCGAGGAGGCGATGGTCCTTCTCGAGGACGTGCACCTCACTCTGCTGAGCAGTGCCGGGGCCGTCAACATCCTCCGCGGCCTCAATCTCAAGGTCGCGGCCGGCGAGACGGTCGGCGTGGTCGGCCCCTCGGGCTCCGGCAAGTCGACCATGGTTTCGGTCATCGCCGGCCTCGAGCCGGCCAATTCCGGCGTCGTGCGGGTCGCCGGCGTTGATCTCGCCGCGCTCGACGAGGACCAGCTGGCGCGCTTCCGGCGCGAGAACCTCGGCATCGTGTTCCAATCCTTCCACCTCGTCCCGACCATGACGGTGCTGGAAAACGTGGCCCTGCCCCTGGAGCTCGACGGCCGGCGCGACGCCTTCGCCCGCGCCGAGGCGGAACTCGCCAATGTCGGGCTCGCGAACCGGCTCGGCCATTATCCGGCGGAACTGTCCGGCGGCGAGCAGCAACGCGTCGCCCTCGCCCGCGCCGTCGCCGCCGAGCCGCGCCTGCTGCTCGCCGACGAGCCAACCGGCAATCTCGATCGCGAAACCGGGCGACAGGTGATCGACCTCCTCTTCGCCCTGCAGCGCCAGCATGGCACGACCCTGGTGCTCATCACCCACGATGCCGCGATCGCCGCCCGCTGCAACCGCGTCGTCCATCTCGACGACGGTCAGGTGAGCGACGCGGAGCCCGCGCCGAGCGGGCCTGAGTCCCAGCTTGCCTAGGCTCACGCTCGCCTGGCGTCTGGCCCGCCGCGAATTCGACCACGGCCTCGTCGGCTTCCGCGTCTTTTTGATCTGCCTCGCCCTCGGCGTCGCGGCCATCGCCGGCGTCGGCTCGACCGCCAAGGCGCTGTTGCGCGGCCTCGAGGACAACGGCCGCGCGATCCTCGGCGGCGATGTCGAGGCGCGCCTCGTGCATCGTGAGGCGAATCCCAAGGCACTCGCTTGGATGGCGGCGCGCGGCGAGGTTTCCACCGTCGCCGAAATGCCGGCGATGGCCGCCGAAAGCACCAAGGCCAAACACATCCTGGTCGAACTCAAGGCCGTCGACGGGAAGTACCCGCTCTATGGCGCGGTCGCGCTCAAGCCGAAGGCGAAACTCGCCGCCGCCCTGGCTGAAAGCGGCGGCCGCTACGGCGCCGTGGTCGGCCCCTCGGTCCTCGGCCGACTCGACCTCAAGGTCGGCGACGCGCTGAAGGTCGGCGACGAGGTTTACCAGATCCGCGGCATCATCGCCCACGAACCCGACGCCATCGGCGGCCGGCTCGCGCTCGGGCCGAGCGTCATTGTGGCGCTGCCGAGCTTGGCCGCCACCAAGCTGATCAATCCCGCGAGCCTGGTCCATTGGGACTATCGCATCCGCCTGCCGCAAAGCGCCTCGGCCGCGGCCTTCGCCGCGGCACTGGAGCGCGCCTTTCCCGACGCCGGATGGGAAGTCCATACCTTCCGGAACGGCGCCCCCGGCACCAAGAACTGGATCGATCGCGCGACGCGATTCTTCATCCTGGTCGGTCTGACCATGCTTTTGATCGGCGGCGTCGGCGTCGGCAACGCGGTCGAGACCTATCTTGAGCGGCGCACCGTCACCATCGCGATCCTGAAATCGCTCGGCGCCTCTAGCCGGCTGCTCTTCGAGATCTACCTGCTGCAAGTCTTGGCCTTGGCCATGATCGGGATCGCGATCGGTCTCGTCGTCGGCGCCGCCTTGCCGTTCGGCATCACCGCCTTGCCGCCCGACTGGCTGCCCGCGCCGGCCCATATCGGCCTTTATCCCCTGCCCCTGGTCGAGGCCGCGGCCTGCGGCTTTCTGGTGGCGCTGGCGTTCGCGCTTTGGCCGCTGGCGCGCATCCGCGACGTGTCGGCCGGACAATTGTTCCGCGACCTGATCTCGCCGGCCCGCAACTGGCCGAACCTGCCGATCATCGCCATCGTCGCGGCCTTGACCGCGGCCCTCGCCGGGCTCGCGGTGCTGAGCGCCGGCGACAATCGCCTCGCCATCGGATTCATCGTCGCCGTGGCGGGAAGCTTCGTCTTGTTCCGCCTGGCCGCGGCCGCATTCTCCGCCCTGCTGCGCCGGCTGCCGCGGGTCAGGCAGCCGGCGCTCCGCATCGCGCTCGCCAATATCTCGCGCCCCGGCGCCGGCACCGGGGCGGTGATGCTGTCGCTCGGCCTCGGCTTCGCGTTGCTGGTCGCGGTCGCGCTGATCCAGGGAAACCTCGGCGAGGAAGTGCAGAGCCGCCTACCCAAGGCGGCGCCCTCGCTGTTCTTCATCGATATCCAGCCGCAGCAGCTTGCCGCCTTCGACAAGGCGCTGCGCGGCACCGCCGGCTTGAGCCGGCTCGAGCAGGTACCGCTTCTGCGCGGCCGCATCATGGCGATCAACGGCAAGCCGGCGACGGAGAGCGAGGCCGCGCCGGACGCCCGCTGGGTGCTCCGCGGCGACCGCGGCCTGACCTACGCCGGCAAGCTGCCGGCGGGCTCGACTTTGGTCGCCGGCCGGTGGTGGCCGGCCGACTACAAGGGACCGCCGTTGGTCTCGGTCGACGCTAACATCGCGAAGGGGCTCGGCCTGCGCGTCGGCGACGCGCTGACGGTGAACGTGCTGGGGCGGAATGTCACGGCGAAGGTCGCGAGCCTCCGCCACATCGATTGGGATTCGCTCGGCATCAATTTCGTCATGGTGTTCTCGCCCGGCACCCTGGAACAGGCGCCGCATACCTTCCTCGCCTCGGCCCGCGTGCCGCCGGCGCAGGAAGTCGGCCTCTACAAGACCGTCGCCGAAGGCTTCGCCAATGTCTCGATCATCAATCTCCGCGACGTCCTGGCGGCGGTCGGGCGGCTGATCTCAGGCATCGGGCGCGCCGCCCATGCCGCCGCCGTGATTACCCTACTGATCGGGGTTCTGGTGCTCGGCAGCACGATCGCGGCGCGCCAACGCCGGCGGCTGCGCGAAGCCGCCATTCTCAAAGCGCTGGGTGCGACCCGAGCCGGCGTCCTCGCCGCCCATGCCCTGGAATACGGCCTGCTCGGCATGGTGACGGCGGTGATCGCCGGCGGGCTCGGCTGGGCCGCCGCCTTCGCGGTGGTGACCCGGCTTCTGCACGCGCCCTGGATTCCGCTGCCGGGCACCCTCGCCGTAACCGCGCTCGGCAGCATCCTAGTGACGGTGATCTGCGGCCTTTTTGGCACTTGGCAGGCGCTCTCGGTCTCGCCGGCGCAAATATTGCGCGAGACCCATTGATTCGGCCGCGGCGAGGGGATGCCGGAAAAGGGTCCGCTTTCCCTTGATTTTACGTGGCCGAAGGCCAATATGGACCGATACGAAGTTTACTTCGAGGTATTTAGGTATGGCATTCGATCCAGAACGACGCGCTTTCGGCGCCCGGCCCTTCGGCATGGTGGACACCGCCGCCGTCGACGAGGCCCTGCGCGCATACATGCTGCGCGTGTACAACATCATGGCCTCGGGCCTGCTGTTGAGCGGCATCGTGGCGGTGGCGCTAGCGCTTTCGCCGACCGCCATGTCGGTGATTTTCGGCTCCGGCCTTGGCATCGTCGCCATGCTCCTGCCGCTCGGCATCCTCATGGCCATGAGCTTCGGCATCAACCGCATGCAGGCGCGCACCATCGAGATCCTTTATTGGGTTTTTGTGGCGAGCTTCGGACTTTCGCTGTCGACGGTCTTCGTCGTCTACCAGCTCGGCAGCGTCGCCGAGGTGTTCTTCATCACCGCCGGCACCTTCGGCGCCATGAGCCTCTATGGCTACACCACGGGACGCGACCTGACCCGCTTCGGCTCGTTTCTGTTCATGGGCCTAATCGGCATCATCATCGCCATGGTAGTGAACCTGTTCGTGCAGAGCAGCGCCTTCGGCTTCCTGATCTCGGTGCTCGGTGTGCTGATCTTCACCGGCTTGACCGCCTACGACACCCAGCGCATCAAGTCGCAGTTCTACGCCTCCGAGCCGGGTGAGATGATGACCAAGCGGGCGGTGATGAGCGCCGTCCAGCTCTATCTCGACTTCATCAACCTGTTCATGTTCCTGCTCAACATCATGGGCCAGCGCCGCTAGACCCGGCGTCGGCCGCGCGGCCGGGGCCGCGAATCGGTCCTGAGAATTGATCTTCAGCGCCGCAGAATAGAGAAGGCACCCGTGAGGGTGCCTTCTTTATTTCGAGATGACACAAATCCATAACAAAAGGCTCGCGGGCAGAATATCCCGATCGAAGCGGCAAATCCGCCTTGCCGCCGGAACCGCGATCACCGTCGCGCCGGAATCCGTTTTGCGCCTTTTATCGAATGAAACTTGTGGGATATCAGAGACAAAACTAGGCTTATACTGTCTATATATTCCAAAAAGGTTGCAGAAACCAACTACTTCTGAGGCTTTTTAAAGGCTCTATGTTCTATTAAGCGCAAAGAAAAACTTTGCACGCCATGAATATTTTTTATGCAGACTGAGTTTGCCACAATCCCGCCACAATTTATTGCTTGATAGCCGGCCGTCCCGCAGTGACGGGACAATAGCGCTAACCATCATTGGGAACATCTATGTTGAAGACCCTTAAGGCTATCGCCGCCGCCCTCCTGGTCGCCGGCGCTGTCGGCTTCGTCGCGGCCCCGATCGTCTCGGCTCCGGCCATGGCCGCGACCAAGAAGGTGCAGGCGAAGAAGGCCGCGAAGCACCACGTCGTGAAGCACGCTGCGAAGAAGAAGAAGTAAGCTCCGTCCCATCTGGACGAAGCGTTGAGGGGGGCTCCCGTCTTCGGACGGGGGCCCTTGCTTTTCCACGGCCCGCGCGGCGGCGGCCCGGGCCGTGCTAGACCAGCTTCAGCCGGGTCCAGGGAACGGCGCGCAACGCCGAGGCGAGATCTCTCGTCCGCTTCAGGATCTGGCCGTTGGCGGCGATGACGCTATAGGCGCCGGTGCGGGCGGTTTGCTTCGAGGCGGCGGCCTTGACGATGCGGAACAACGGAATTTCGCTGGCGCGCCGGAAGGCGGCGAAACAGCAGCAATCGGTATCGTAGGAGATGGCATAGTCGCGCCATAGATCG
>JAJYTL010000022.1:0-1044 GCA_021793055.1 Pseudomonadota bacterium | reverse complement strand
GCGCCATTCGCCGGCTGCGACCATGGCGGCATAGAGATCGAATATCTGCTGCAGCTCGCGCCGATCGAAGAACACGGTTGTCGCCCTGCCCGGACGGCCACCGCGGGCCGGCCGGGCAGAGCGACTATAGTCTTCGAAACTGACGACCTCGCTCATTCCGCGCTTTCGTTATGTTTCGATGACATTGAACGCCTCCGCTCCGGCGCCGTCAATCCGCTTTCCCCGCCGGACCGCCCGTCGAACGCGGCAGCGCGGCGCTCAGGCGCCGGCCGGCGGCGCCGCCAGATTCACGGTGACGCTTTTGCGCTGGGTATAGCTGTCTAGCATGCCCTCCAGCGAAAACTCCCGGCCAATGCCGCTTTCCTTGTAGCCGCCGTAGGAATGGCCGGGGAACTGCCCGAGGCCCTGGTTGATCTGCACCCAGCCCGCCTCAATGGCATGCGCGCTGCGCAGCGCGCGCCCGATATCGCGGGTCCAGACATAGGCCGCGAGGCCGTAATGGCTGCTGTTGGCCATGCGAATGGCGGCCTCCTCGTCGCTCCAGCGGATCGCCACCAGCACCGGGCCGAAGATCTCTTCGCGGGCGAGACGCCAATCGTTCGAGACGTCGGCGAAGACCGTCGGCACAGTGTAGTAGCCCTCGGAAAGCGGCCCTTCCTTCGGCGGCAGGCCGCCCATGACCAGCCGTGCCGAGGGTTGGTTCAGCCCTTCCTCGACGTAATGGCAGACCTTGCGGAACTGCTTTTCGTTGATGATCGTGCCCATGTCGGTGGCCTCGTCGAGCGGATCGCCGATCTTCAACCCCGCGACCTTCTTTTTCAGCTTTTCGAGGAACCCGTCGAATATCCGCTCGTGCAGGAAGAGCCGCGAGCCGGCGGTGCAGGACTGGCTCTGGCGGGTGAAGCGCATGGCCGAGATGATGCCATCGACCACCCAGTCCTCGTCGGCGTCGGGGAAGACGATGGAGGGGCTCTTACCGCCGAGCTCGAGCGAAATCGGCACGATGCGCTCGGCCGCGGCGCGCATCACGATCTTGCCGACGTC
>JAJYTL010000379.1 GCA_021793055.1 Pseudomonadota bacterium | reverse complement strand
CCAGGTGTGCGGAAAGAAGAGCACCACGAGGACCACGAGGCCGAAGGCGATGAAGATCGAGTGATAGACTTCCGACAGGGATTCGCGGATGAACTGCGTCTTGTCGACCGCGACCTTCAGGCTGACGCCGCGCGGCAGCGCGGCGCGGATGCTGGGCAGCGCCGCGTCGACCTCCTTGGAGATGGCGAGCGCGTTGGCGTCCGACTGCGGCACGATGCCGATGCCGACCGCCGGATGGCCATTGAGGCGGACCAGGCTGGTATAGTTCTGCGCGCCGAGCTGGACCCAACCGACATCGCGGATGCGGACCGGCGCGCCGTTCACCTCCTTGATCACGAGCGCCCCGTATTTCTTGGGGTTGATCATTTGCCCGTGGGTATTGACGTTGAACAGAAGCGATGTCGACTGGATTTGTCCGGCCGGCAGATCGATGTTGTTTTGCTGCAGCGTATTAACGACATCGGAAACGTCGACGCCGTGCGCGGTCATCAGCTTGGGGTTGAGCCAGACGCGCACCGCCCATTGGCGGGCGCCTGGCGTGATCACGTTGCCGACCCCGGACAGCGTCTGCAGCCGTCGTTGCACGATCACCTGCGCGTATTCGGTGAGCTGCTCGAGCGAATAGTTCTTGCCCTGGATGGCGAGAAAAATGATCGGCGCGGTGGTGGTACCGACCTTCTTGATCACCGGCTTTTGCAGGTTGGCGTCGTTCGGCAACTGCCCAAGGGCCTGGTCGACCGCGTTGGTGACATCCTGGGTGGCGGCATTGACGTTGCGGTTGCTGACGAACTCGATGTCGATCGAGCTGGCGCCAAAGGAACTGTAGGAGATGATGTCGCGCACCCCCTCGACCTGGGTCAGGCTCTCCTCAAGCGGCAGGGTGACCTTGGCCTCGACGGTCTCCGGACTGGCACCGATATAGTCGGTGGTGACGGAGACCACCGGCTGGCTGATGTTCGGATACTGGCGGACTGGAAGGTTGAGGTAGGCCGCGATCCCGCCCAATACGATGATCAGGCTGATGACCGAGGCCAGAACCGGTCGCTTGATGGAGACATCCGAGAGGATCATTGCGCGGAGTTTTCCCCGTTCGCGATCGAGGGCGGCGCCGCGCTGGCCGTGGCGGCCGAGAAGTCAAGGCGCGGGTTGTGGATCGGCTCATAGGGCGTGACGACGACCTTGGTGCCTCCGTGGATCTTCTGCACGCCGGCGGTAACCACCCGCTCTCCCGGCGCGAGGCCTTTCAGCACCTGCACCATGTTGTCGTGGTAGACGCCGAGGGTAACGGTCTGGTTGTGCACCGTATCGTTCGGCCCGACGACCCAGACGGTGTTGATCTGGCCTTCGGGCACCACCGCCTGCTCCGGAATGAGCATGGCCTTAGGTTCGACCCCGACGACGAGATCGACCGACGCGAACATTCCGGGCTTGAGCTGGAACACGGGGTTGGGCACGGTCGCTTGCAGCGAAAGCGAGCGCGATCCGACGGTCAGGCCTTGGGTTACCGTGGTCACGGTGCCGGCGAAGCTCTGCTTATAGCCCGCGACGGTAAAATGCACGGCCTGCCCCTCCTTGACCTTGCTGACATCCTGCTGCGGCAGGGCGAAGTCGAGGTGGAGCGGGTTCATTTGCTGGATATCGACGATCGGCAGTCCCGGCGTCAGGTAGGCGCCGAGGCTCACCTGCCGGAGCCCGAGCACGCCGGTGAAGGGCGCGCGAATCCGGGTGTAGCTGAGATTGACCGAGGCTTGATCGACGGCGGCCTGAGCCTGGCGCAAGGCGGCGAGATCGTTGCCGACCGCTTGCGCCGAAACCGCGCCGCTGCGCAGCACGCGCTGGTCGCGGTCGTAGATCTGGCGCGCGTTGGCAAGCGCCGCTTCGGCGGATTGCAGGGCCGCTTGCTCGAGCGCGTCGTCAAGGCGAACCAGCACGTCGCCCTGCTTCACGAGCTGGCCCTGCCGGATGTCGAGGGCGACAACCTTACCGGCGATTTGCGATGCGACGATCGTATCTTGGGGGCTGCTGAGCGAGCCGACGGCATCGAGAACATGCGTCACCGGACCGACGGAAACCTGGGCCGCCTCGATCTTCACCGGCGGGGGCGGCGGCGTCGCCGCCGCGGTCTCCTTGTGACACGCGCCGAGCGCGCCCAGTGCGGCCAGCGCCGCGACCGCGGCCAGTCGTCGCGGCTTGGCTTTCGATGGATGCGCTTCGTCAAGTTTCGGCATCGGTTTGATCTCGTTGTCCTGCCAGCCTATGCGTGCCCGTCCTTGCCTGCCGCGAGGAGGACCCGCCACGCCGAATTCGGTCGGACGTCTTTGCTCGGTCAATAATGAAACGTCATGAAAGGAATATCCCGCCCGCCAGTATGGCGAGGGCTGGCGCCGCCTCGCGTTTCTCGCCATGCTAATATAGCGGACGATGGGCGAAAGGGCGAATGCCCTTCCGTCCTGGTCGGCGCGGACAGGCGGTGTTGACGATTTGCGAATGGACGTCCCGATGCCGAATGGGGAGAAAATCGAGATTTTGCGTGCGGCGCTGGACGGTACGCGCCGTGTGGCGATCTTCACCGGAGCCGGGATGTCGACGGAATCCGGGATTCCCGACTTCCGCAGTCCGGGCGGCTGGTGGACGAAGAACCGCCCCATCGACTTCGCCGACTTTCTCGCCTCGGCGGAGATGCGGCGGGAGGCCTGGCGGCGGCGCTTCGCGCTGGAGCCCACCCTGGCGGCCGCGCGGCCTAACCGCGCGCATCGCGCCATTGCCGAAATGTTCCGGCGCGAGATGATAAACGCGGTGATTACACAGAATATCGACGGTTTGCATCAGGCCTCTGGTATTCCCGCGGAAAGTGTAATCGAGCTACATGGAAATACCACGTATGCGAAGTGCCTTTCCTGCGGCCGCCGCTACGAAATTTCCGAGGTGCGCGAAATCTTTCGTAGCAACGGCGAGGGGCCGCTCTGCCTCGACTGCGGCGGGCTCCTGAAGACCGCGACGGTATCTTTCGGCCAAGCGATGCCGGAAGGCGAGATGGCGCGGGCGCGCGAGGCCACTTTGACCTGTGAGGTCTTCCTCGCGCTCGGCTCTTCCCTGGTCGTCTATCCGGCTGCGGGCTTCCCGATTTTGGCGAAGGAGAACGACGCGCGCCTGGTCATCGTCAACCGCGAAGCGACCG
>JAJYTL010000378.1 GCA_021793055.1 Pseudomonadota bacterium | reverse complement strand
AGCACGGCGACGGCTTCGGCCTCGTCGATGCCTGCCTGGCGCTGATCTGAGCCGGAATACTGGCCGAGAGCGTTTTTGAGGTTCTGCGCGATCCCGATGTAATCCACCACCAGGCCCGCGGGCTTGTCGCGGAACACGCGGTTGACGCGGGCAATCGCCTGCATCAGCCCATGGCCCTTCATCGGCTTGTCGATGTACATCGTGTGCATCGACGGCGCATCGAAGCCGGTCAGCCACATATCGCGCACGATCACGAGCTTCAGTGAATCCTTCGGGTCTTTCGCCCGCTTGGCGAGAAGGTCACGCCGGCCCTTCGTGCCGATGTGAGGTTGCCACGCTTGCGGGTCGGCGGCTGATCCGGTCATGACAACCTTGATTTTGCCGGCCGCGTCGTCATCGCTATGCCAGTCAGGGCGGAGAGCCACGATATGCTGATAGAGCGCGACGCAGATACGCCGGCTCATGCACACGACCATCGCCTTGCCATCCATGGCGGCGACGCGATCCTCGAAATGGCGAACCAGATCAGCCGCCACCATCGCAAGACGCTTTTCTGACCCAACGAGGGCCTCGACCGTTGCCCATTTACGCTTGATCCGCTCCTGCTCAGTTATCGCCTCGTCTTCCGTCAGATCTTCAATCTCGGCATCGATCTTCGGCTTCTCATCCTCTGGCAATTCGATCCGGGCCAGGCGGCTCTCGTAGTAGATCGGGACCGTGGCGCCGTCCTCGACGGCGCGGCTGATGTCGTAGACATCGATATATTCGCCAAACACCGCTGGGGTATTGACGTCGTCCTTCTCGATCGGCGTCCCAGTGAAACCGATGAACGAAGCGTTTGGCAGGGCGTCGCGCAGGTACTTCGCGAAGCCATAGGCTATCTCGCCGGTCTTCTGTTCGATCTTCGCGCGAAACCCATACTGGCTCCGATGTGCTTCATCAGCGATCACCACGATGTTCCGCCGGTCAGACAGCATGGGATAGATCGTCTCGCCGGTCGCCGGCGAGAACTTCTGGATCGTCGTGAAAATCACGCCGCCCGATGCCCGGCTGAGCGCCGATTGGAGATCATCGCGGCTGTCCGCCTGAATCGGCGTTTGCCGTATCAGATCCCGGCACATGGAGAAGGTGCCGAAGAGCTGATCGTCCAGGTCATTGCGATCTGTGATCACTACAATGGTCGGATTTTCGAGTTCGGCGCGGCGTACAAGCTGGCCGGCATAGAACGCCATCAGCAGGCTCTTGCCGGAGCCTTGCGTATGCCAGATCACGCCGACCTTACGGTCACCCTGCGGCGCCGAAGCCTCCACGGTTTTCTCGACCGCATGCCGAACGGCGTGGAACTGATGATAGCCCGCGATGATCTTCGACAGGCCCGAGCCAGTTTCACCAAACACCGTGAAATCATGCAGCAGATCCAGCAGCCGGCGCCGGTCAAAGATCCCTCCGATCAGGGTGCTGAGTTCCGGCTGACCTTTGGCCGCTATCACCTTCCCGTCGGTTGTGCGCCAGGGCATGAACCGCTCTTGATCGGCGGTCAGTGAGCCGATCCGCGCGGTGATTCCATCCGAGGTGACGAGGACCGCATTCGTGCGGAAGAGCGACGGAATCTGAGCCTTGTAGGTCTGAAGCTGGTTATGTGCGCCGGAAAGCGTGGCGTTCTCACCGCCAGGAGCCTTCAATTCGATCACGCCGAGTGGCAGACCGTTGACGAAGACCACAATGTCGGGCCGCCGGTTGATGCTGCCTTCAATCACCGTGAACTGGCCGGTCGCCAACCAGTCATTTGCAGCCATATTTTCGAAATCGATCAGGCGCACCTTGTCGCCCCTGATCGTGCCATCTTCGCTGTAAAACTCAACATCGACGCCCTCGACCATCAGCTTGTGAAGGCGGCGGTTCTCCTCGACGAGAGAGGGCTTTTCGGTCGCCAGCAGTTTCCGCATCGCGTCGCCGCGCGCCTCAGCCGGAATGGCCGGGTTGAGCTTTTCGATGGCGGCGGCGAGGCGCTTGGCGAGCACGACATCTGCGTAGGCTTCCCGTTCCGGCGCGTTCCCGTCCGGTCCGATCTCGGCGTCGGATGAAATCGCGTAGCCGAGGCTCGCGAGATGATCGAGCACCACCTGTTCGACCGCGGCTTCGGAAAGATAGGCCATCAGGCGACCTCCGCGTTTCGCGGCGCAGCCGCCTTCGCTTCACGACATGCGTTTAGAACAAGCTTGTAGGCTTCGCGGTCAACGCCGAAGAGCAAACGTGATGTCTCGATCGCGAGCGGAACCTTTTCGCCGTCCGGCAGGATAACGACGGCGCGGAGATAGCCTTCGTCATCCAACTCCGCCCTCAACGAGGCGAATTCGTCGATGATCGCATTCGATGCTTCAAAGCGCTCGTAGGGCTCGAATGTTCGAACAGGGTCCGGTTCACGTTCAAGATAGGCTTCGTGCAGAAACGTGACGATTGCATCCGCCGCCAGCAATGCCGAGCGACGGTGATGCGCGGAAAGCTTTTTACTCAGGCCTTCCTTCCCGTGACTGACTGTCCCAACGATGTCGCGGAATTTACCGAGCGCTTCGGTCAGGTTGTAGTACTGGGATATCACCTTGCTGAACGGGTCGTCGCGGCGCTCGACGATTGCCATCAAGCGAAAGGCCGCAGAGACCCAATTGCTGAAACTCGGATGCACATTCCGAATTGGGCTGTCCGGCCATTTTTCAATCGGGTTTAACGGATCGTCTAATTCTTGGATCAGCAATCGGCACGCGCATTCCACGAAGCCCTTGGCCGCGTCGATGCAGGCGTCGTTCTCGTCGGCGAATTCGCGTTCGAGCGTTTCAAATGTCTGCTGAAGCATTGGCGCGTGTCGCCAGTGCGTGCTGAACGCCTTGATCCCGTGATACCAGTCCGCGCTCATGCCGCCCTCGGCGTCGGCCCGAGAACGAACCGCGCCCGTTCGCGCCGTAGCATTTCGTAAGGGCTGATGCAGGGCAGACCCAGCCCGATGCAGGCGTTCGGAATCTTGATCTTGCGGGTCGAATCCGACGGAACCTCGTGCGTCACGACAACGAAGCCGTGCGCCAACGCATGGGCGACCAGCCAGTAATCGGCGATCTGAAGAAAGGTCGCGATTGCCGCCGCCTCATAGGTCTGGCTCGTGGCCCAGGCGCTGACGCGGCCCAGAGCG
>JAJYTL010000021.1 GCA_021793055.1 Pseudomonadota bacterium | reverse complement strand
TCAGGCAACACAATCCGAATGTCGCCGACTTTGTCGCGCAGCCTGGGATTCGTTAGCGACTCCAGCTCGAAGATTGCTTCGAGGTCTTCAGGATCGGTTACCCGCTCGAAAAGCTGAATTGGCGGAAAGCGGCTGGGAATGATCCGCCAGCACGGCTTCCATTCGATGCGGACCACCGGGAACGTCACGCCCAGCCGCCTCGTTGCGCATCGAGGTACTGCCTGACCACGAACAGATCCGCGACCTGTCCCGACAGCATTCGATCGAGCGCCGACCGACCGCTGAACAGCGGCGCCTCGTTTGGCCGCTTGACCCAGTCATCGGCCGCCTTTTCATCAGGCAGCAAAATCTGAAGCGCTTTGTAGATGCCAAGAATGTAGGAAATGCGCTCTAGAGTGTCTTTTGGCAGTGCCGTATTTGGGTCTTTCTTCCACTTGAAGAATGTCGAACGGGCCGTGACCCCGAGAAGGGTCATCTGTTCCTCGGTCGAAAGGTCCCACAGGTCGGCGATCCGGAAGAACGTGCGTAGCGCTGGGCCAGACAGGCCCCTTCGGTCTGTAGCTGTTGCTGGACGCGGTTGCGCAGGCACGTCACGCTCCACTTATAGCTATATAACTACATATAGTCCATATATAGACTATCCGCAAGCCTTAAATGCTTTTGGGAACGCCTTGCCGCCGAGTGAGATTACGGCACACAACCCGTTTGCGCACCGGGAAGAATTCAAGAATGTCGGTGGAAACACTGGCCTAGATCGGACCTCAATCGCCAAAATGAGGCGATCGGCACCGATGCCGTTCACACTGTGCGCGTGCATCTATACTGGACGGGAGGCGAAACTGGACGCTGGCCCCTTTCGGGCTTTATGAGCGGCCCCTATGCGAGCATAGCGGGTCGCTCTTTTCCGCAGAGTGCCCACTTGCTGCGCCGCCTCGGCTCAGAAGGAGGCTAGCCTCGCTCTCTTGGCATGCGGCATGTAGCATGCGGCATGCCATTTTCGGCCAAGTCCGTTATCGGCTGCCAAATTGACATCCAGGTCGGTAGGGTCTGCGAAAATATCGCTATAGATCGCCTCAACACGCTGCGCTTCTTCATCCGTCAGCGCGGCGAATTCTTTTTCGCGGGCGCGGTTCGAGAGCGTACCGTTATTCTGACCCAGGAGGCGGAAGAGCAGATCGATTGTGCGCCCGGGCATGTCAATCACGCCTTCGATGCGGCGGCGGAACTCATCGTGGCGGCGGAGGAAGCCAGTTTCAAAGGGCAGGTCGTGTTCGATGGTGCGCTTGACGCATGGCGCGGCGTCATGATCCGCCAACAGTTGCGCTCGAGCATGTGGTGATGGGCGCTGATGGCAGACAAGCTGCGGGGCAGCGGCACGTCCAGACCATAGGCGTCGATCAGAGCGCTGTAGCCGGCAGGCGTCGCGGTTTCAGGAAGGCGTCTTTCCTGAAAAACGCTCACTGGGCCTGAAAACAGGTTCTTTTGGGCCGAAGCCATGAAAATCCTGCCTTACTGTTGGTTCCATAAAGCGTCATTCCGCATCTAAAGCGAGATTTGCCACGCGGCACACTGGCTTCGATCGAACGACAGAGCGGCCTGAAACTGGCGAGGTAATGTTATGGTGTCCTTCATCGCATATATCCGCAAAGAGGCGGACAGCGACTATGGCGTCGAGTTTCCCGATGTGCCGGGGTGCGTCACCGCGGGTCGCACGCTGGACGAAGCCATCGCCATGGCCCAGGAGGCGCTCGCCGGCCACCTCGCCGCGATCGAGGAGGCGGGCGACGTGGTTCCCGTGCCGTCTTCCATGGAAACCCTGAAAGACGACCCGCATCGCAGGGATGCTGTGGTGATCTTGGTAGAGGTGAGGCCGGACCTTCTCAAGGCTGAGCGCGTCAACGTGATGATCCCTCGCCATCTCTTGGGACGCATCGACGCGGCCAGCGGAGGCAACCGCTCGCGCTTTATCGTCGAGGCGGCCGAGCAGAAGTTGGCAGGCTAATAAAAAAAGCCGCCGAGGTTTCCCCCGACGCGTCCGAATTGCCGGATTTAAGCAATTCCTGCGGGAATGTATTGGGCTGTCACCTTCGGCCCCAAAATGTCTGGATTCCTACAGAAAATGAGGGCTCCTGGCGACGCCCCGCCCCGCTCGATATCCTTCGATGCTAAGTGTAGACGCTCGCAATCATCGGCACTCGTGCTCGCAAACGGACCGGATTCCTGCTCGGATTAGCTGACTGCGATGGGAATCGATGGCACCGTTGGCCCACCCAACGGTGCTTGTACGATCGACGATCCTGATATCCGGTATGCCGCCGTCTATGGGTGAGACAGCATGGCGTCGATGCGGCCATCATTGCAAGCCGGCGCGTCCGATGACATCGTCGGGGAGCGGGGAGAGCAAGGCGAGGCGGAAATACTTGCGTATCTAAGTGAGCGGATCGGGGCGCCACAGCCTTTTCCCTCAGGAAATTGTGGCTGTGCGCGATTACAAGGCAAAGAGGGCAGGAATGCTGGATCGAGAAACGACAACCGCCATCATCGATTCCGTCGATGCGGGCTTTGCTGAACAGGTCGCGCTGACCGCCGAACTGGTGCGGTTTCCGTCCCTACGCGGCGACGAGCACACGGCGCAGGACTTCCTTGCCGGTGAAATGCGCCGCCGCGGCCTGGCCGTCGACCGCTTCCCGGTCCGGGTGGAGGACATCAGCAGCCTGCCCGGCTTCTCGCCGGTTCACGTCAGTTACGATAACGTCTTCAACGTCGTCGGTAGCCACCGTGCCGAGACGGTGAAAGGCCGCTCGCTCATTCTCAATGGCCATATCGACGTCGTGCCGGTCGGGCCGCTCGACATGTGGACGACGCCGCCCTTCGAGCCGCGGCGCGAGGGCAAGTGGCTGTACGGCCGCGGCTCAGGCGACATGAAGGCCGGCCTCGTTGGCTGCCTGGCCGCCCTCGACGCTCTCGAGCGCGCCGGCTACCGGCCGGCCGCGGACGTTTTCGTCCAGTCCGTGGTCGAGGAGGAATGCACCGGCAATGGCGCGCTGGCCTGCCTTGCGCGCGGCTACCGGGCGGAAGCCGCGCTGATTCCCGAACCCAACTGGGACAAGCTGCTCACTGCCCAGGTCGGGGTGCTGTGGTTCCAGGTCCACGTTCGCGGCATTCCCGTCCATGTCCGCGAGGCCGGCGCCGGCGCTAATGCGATCGAGGCCGCCTTCGGCCTGATGCAGGCGCTGCACGGGCTGGAGGAGGAGTGGAACCGCCGGCAAGCATCCTATCCGCCTTTCGATAAGGTCGAGCACCCGATCAACCTCAACGTCGGGAAGATCGCCGGCGGCGACTGGCCATCGAGCGTGCCGGCGTGGTGCACGTTCGACGTCCGCGTCGCCGTCTACCCCGGCCAGGACATCGCCGAGGCGAAACGCGAGATCGAGCGGACGATCCAGGGTGCGGCGCGCAAGAACCGCTTCCTCGACAATTCGCCGCCCGAAATCGTCTACCACGGCTTCGAGGCCGAGGGTTACCTGCTGAAGGACGCCGAGACGCAGGTCTCGACCTTGGCGGCGGCCCATCGTGCCGTGTTCGGATCGGACCTTGAGGAGGTCGCCGTGACCGGCACCACGGACGCGCGCTTCTTCGGCCTCTATGCCGGCATTCCCGCTCTGGTCTACGGCCCCTACTCGGAATCGATCCACGGCTTCGACGAGCGCGTGGACCTCGATTCGACGCGCCGGGTCACCAAAGTGATGGCCCTGTTCATCGCCGATTGGTGCGGTGTCGAGAAGAAGTAAACCGTCGGGACACGATCTTCGGATCGAGTCTCGGCCCGGTATAGGCGCAAGGCGACACCAAGGGGCGATCTCTCGCCGGCTCTGCCGCAGGGTCGAAGCCGCCCGCCCCACTTAGGCGCCGCCGCAGGCGATCGCGCCGCTAGCGTTGGCAGCGCGGACAGAAATAGGTCGAGCGTCCGGCCTGGACGATGCGCCGGATCGCGCCCTCGGCGCAGGCCGGGCAGGGCTCGCCCTCGCGGTCATAGACCGCGAAGGCATGCTGGAAGTAGCCGAGATCGCCGCTCGGCTTGGCGTAATCCTTGAGCGTCGAGCCGCCGGCCGCGATCGCCGCCTCGAGCACCGCCTGGATATGCTGCGCCAGCGCTTCCGCCCGCGCGCCCTGCACCGTGCGGGCCAGCCGCCGCGGCGAGATGCCGGCCCGGAACAGCGCCTCCGAGACATAGATATTGCCGAGCCCAGCCACCACCCGCTGATCGAGCAGCGCCGCCTTGATCGGCGTCCGCTTGCCGGCCAGGGCGGCGGCGAGGACGGCGCCGGTGAATTGCGGCCCGAGCGGCTCCGGCCCAAGTCCGGCGAGCAGCGCATGGCGCGAAAGCGCCGCCGCCTCGCACAGATCGAACAGGCCGAAGCGGCGGGGATCGTTGAACGCCACGGTGACGCCCTTGTCGGTGACGAAGGTGACGTGTTCGTGCTTCTCGGGCGGCGCGTTGCGGCGCGGCGCGACGACGAAGCGCCCCGACATGCCGAGATGGGCGATCAGCACCATGCCGTCGTCTAGGATCATCAGGATGTATTTCGCGCGCCGGCCGATGCTCTCGACCCGGCGGCCGGTCAGCCGCTCGGCGAAGCGCGGCGGCAGCGGCCGGCGCAGATCGGGGCGGTGTGCCGCGACTTCGGCGAGACGGCGGCCTTCGAGGGCCGGCAGCAGGCCGCGGCGGACGGTTTCAACCTCGGGAAGCTCGGGCATGGCGCGGCAGAGAGTAGCGCGCCCGAAAGCCTTGCGCTATGGTCCCGCCATGACCGCGGAGCAAGAAGACGATACCGCCTTTTTCGGCGACCGCGTGGTGCCGAAGGCGGCTAAGGCCGGGCTGGTCCACGGGGTTTTCGCCAAGGTCGCGCCGCGCTACGACCTGATGAACGACCTCATGTCGATGGGCATCCACCGGCTGTGGAAAACGGCCCTGATCGATTGGCTGAACCCGCGCCCGCCGATGCGCCTCCTCGACGTTGCTGGCGGCACCGGCGATATCGCCTTCCGCTTTCTCGAACGGGCGCCCGCGGCCAAGGGCGGGCGCGTCGATCTGCTCGACATCAACGAGGAGATGGTTCGGGTCGGGCGCGAACGCGCCATCGACCGCGGCCTCTTGGGGGGCATCAGCTTCACCGTCGGCGACGCTGAGAAGCTGCCGTTCGCCGACGGCGCGGTCGACGCCTATACCATCGCCTTCGGCATCCGCAACGTCACCGACATCCCGGCCGCGCTGCGCGAGGCCCGGCGCGTGCTGCGCCCCGGCGGACACTTCCTCTGCCTCGAATTCAGCCGCGTCACCCAGCCCGGCCTCGCCGGCCTCTACGATCTTTACTCGCGCAGCATCCTGCCCGGGCTCGGCGCCGTGGTGGCGGGCGATGCCGGCCCCTATCGCTATCTCGCCGAAAGCATCCGCCGCTTCCCGGATGCCGAGACCTTCGCCGAGATGATCGCCGGCGCGGGACTCGGCAATGTTCGCGTCCGGCGCCTTTCCGGCGGCATTGTCGCCCTTCATTCCGCGTGGCGCATCTGAGTGCTGAAAAACGGCCTTCATCTCCTCCGGCTGACCACCGTCTTCCGCACGCTCCGGCGTCATCGCGCGCTGTTCGTTTTCGACTATCTGCCGCTGCCGCCCTTCGCCGGCTGGCTGGTAAAGCGGCTCGCCAAAAGCGGCCGCGCGGATAAGAACGGCACGCGGCCGGGCGCCCGGCTTGCCGCCGCGTTCGAGGAACTCGGCCCGAGCTATATCAAGCTCGGTCAGACGCTCTCGGTGCGCGCCGATCTGGTCGGCGAGGAAGTCGCGGCCGATCTCGCGCTGCTGCGCGACGGCTTGCCGCCGTTCGCGGCGGAAATCGCCCGCGCCAGCATCGCCGCCGAGCTCGGCCGGCCGGTCGAGGACCTATTCGAGAGTTTCGACGACGAGGCGGTCGCCGCCGCCTCGATCGCGCAGGTGCATTTCGCCGTCACCACCGAGGGCGAGGAGGTCGCGGTCAAAGTGCTTCGCCCCGGCGTCGAGGCCGCCTTCCGCCGCGATCTCGACCTGTTCTTCTGGATGGCGCGAACCGCCGAGCGCCTGGTCCCGACCTTGCGGCGGCTGCGCCCGGTAGCCGTGGTCGAGACCTTGCGGGAAAGCGTCGAGCGCGAGATGGATCTGCGGCTCGAGGCAGCGGCGGCCTGCGAGTTGGCGGAGAACTTCGCCGCCGACGAGACCTTCCGCGTGCCCCGCATCGACTGGCAGCGCAGCGGCAAGCGGGTGCTGACCGCGGAACGGGTCAAGGGCGCTCCGATCGACGATCTCGAAGCGCTTCGCGCGGCGGGCCACGATCTGCCGGAGCTCGCGGTCCGGGTGATCCGCGTCTTTCTGGCCCAGACGCTGGAGCACGGCTTCTTCCACGCCGATTTCCACCACGGCAATTTGTTCGTCGCGCCCGAAGGCACCATCGTCGCGGTCGATTTCGGCATCATGGGCCGCCTCAGCCGCGAGAGCCGCTGGTATCTTGCGGAGATCCTGCGCGCCTTCGTGGTCGGCGACTGGCAGCGCGCGGCGGAGGCGCATTTCAACGCCGGCTATGTGCCGAAAAGCAAATCGGTCGAGGATTTCGCCCTCGCCTGCCGCGCCATCGGCGAGCCGATTCGGGGCCGGCCGGTGAACGAAATCTCCTTCGGCCGGCTGCTCGCCCAGCTGTTCGAGGTCACCCGCACCTTCGACATGCAGACCCAGCCGCAGCTTCTGCTGTTGCAAAAGACCATGGTGACGACCGAGGGGCTGGCCCGCTCGCTCGATCCCGAAACCAATTTCTGGGCCGCGTCGCACGAGCCGGTCGAGGCCTGGCTGCAGCGCGAGATCGGGCCCGAGGCGATAGCCCAGGATCTCGCTGCGGCGGCGCGCCGCGCGATCGAAGGATTGCCGCTACTCGCCGCCCGGATCGAGACAGCGCTGCAACCGAAAGAGCCCGACGCCGGCCTTCGCCTCGCGCCGGAAACCCTGGCCGAGCTGGCGGCGCTCGGCGCGACGCGAAGGCGGCCACTGCTGTTCGCGCTTTGGACCGTCGCCGCCCTGCTAGCGGCGCTGCTGGTTCTTCGCCTGGCTGGCGGCTGAAGCAGGCTCCGGGCGCGAATCGAACCCGTTCCAGGCCCCTTGCACAGGTGAGCTGGGGCAACTAAACTATTCACAGGCAAAATTCGTTAATGAAATGGTTTTTACGTGCTGGCGGGAAAACGTGTTCTATTGATCATTTCGGGCGGCATTGCCGCCTATAAGAGCCTGGAGCTGATCCGCCGGCTGAAGGAACGGGGCGTTCGCGTGCGCTGTATCCTGACCCCCGGCGGGGCCGAGTTCGTCACCCCGTTGAGTGTCGCGGCGCTGTCCGGCGAGAAGGTCTATCGCGACCTCTTCTCGCTCACAGACGAAGCCGAGATGGGCCATATCCAGCTTTCCCGCGACGCCGATCTTTTGGTCGTCGCGCCGGCCAGCGCCGACATCCTGGCGCGCATGGCGGGCGGCCTCGCGAACGATCTTGCGACCACGGCGCTGCTCGCCACCAACCGGCCGGTTCTGGTGGCGCCGGCGATGAACGTCCGCATGTGGACGCACCCGGCGACGCAACGCAATCTCAAGCAGCTCAAGGCCGACGGCATCCTGGTCGTCGGGCCGGACGAAGGCGACATGGCCTGCGGGGAATACGGCCCCGGCCGCATGGCCGAGCCGGCGGCGATCATCGCCGCGATCGAGCGCCACTTCGCCGCCGGCGCCGGCGCTGACCGGCCGCTGCGCAAGCTACGGGCCCTGGTCACCTCGGGCCCGACGCATGAGGCAATCGATCCGGTGCGCTATATCGCCAATCGCTCCTCGGGCAAGCAGGGCCATGCCCTGGCGGCGGCGCTCGCCAGTCTTGGCGCCGAGACGGTGCTGATTTCCGGCCCGACCGCGCTCGCCGACCCGGAGGGGGTCAAGACCGTCCATATCGAAAGCGCCGAAGAGATGCTGGCCGCCGCCGAGGCGGAACTGCCGGTCGATATCGCGGTCTGCGCTGCCGCGGTGAGCGATTGGCGGCCGGCCAAGCCCGCCGGCCAGAAGATCAAGAAGGCGGGCGGCGCGGCGCCGAGCCTCGCCTTAGCGGAGAACCCCGACATCCTGGCCCGTCTTTCGCGGCCGGGAAAACGGCGGCCGAAGCTCGTGGTCGGCTTTGCCGCCGAGACCGAGAACCTGCTCGCCCACGCCCGCGCCAAGCTCGCGAGTAAGCAATGCGACTGGATCGTCGCCAACGACGTCGGCCCGAAGACCGGGACCTTTGGCGGCGACCACAACAAGGTCTCCCTGGTCAGCGCCGCGGGCGTCGAGGACTGGCCCGCCTTGACCAAGGCGGAGGTTGCGGCCCGGCTCGCGCAGCGCATCGCCGCGCAGCTCACCGAGACCCCGAAGGCGGCAACGAAACAAAAGCCCAAGGGCAAGGCGCGATGAGGCCCGTCGCCGCCGTTTCCCGGCTGCCACATGGTGAGGGGCTGGAACTTCCCGCCTATGCCACTGCAGGCAGCGCCGGTTTCGATCTGCGGGCGGCCCTCGAGCGCGAGATCACGCTGGCGCCGGGCGCGCGGGAACTGGTGCCAACCGGGCTTTGCATCGCCCTGCCCGAAGGCTTCGAGGGCCAGATACGGCCGCGTTCCGGCCTCGCGCGCGATCACGGCGTCACCGTGCTCAATGCCCCCGGCACCATCGACGCCGATTATCGCGGCGAGATTGGTGTGCTCCTGGTCAATCTCGGCACCGACCCGGTAACGCTTCGCCGCGGCGAGCGCATCGCCCAGATGGTGGTAGCTCCGGTGATCCAGGTCGAGATCGCTGCCGCCCAAACGCTTGCCCCCAGCGCCCGCGGCGCGGGCGGGTTCGGATCCACCGGAAAAGGGTACTGAGCCTGATGTTTCGCTTGCCTCGACGCACCACCTTTACCCTCGAAGCGGTCGCCGACATCGCCTACAACGCCCGGCCCAATCCGGTGCAGGCCAAGGAGATCACGCAACGCCAGGGCATCCCGCAACGCTATCTCGAACAGGTGATGCAGCATCTCGTTCACGCCGGCATCCTGAAGGGGGTGCGCGGCCCGAATGGCGGCTATACCTTGGCGCGGGAGCGGCGGCGCATTACCCTGGGCGAGGTGGTGCGCGCGGTCGCCGCCCTCGAACGCGACGGCGAGGGCGCGGAGGACGATGCCGCCGGCTCGGCGCTCGGCCTCAAGGTGGTGCGGCCGCTTTGCGACGAGCTGATCAACAGCGTCATGCGCGAGCTCGACAGCGTGACCCTCGAGGATATCTGCGACCGCGCCAAGGAGGCGGGCATCCCGCGCCAAGGCCGGGGCAGCCCCGACTTTACCATCTGACTTGGCCTCACGGCCGCGGCGCGCTCGTCCCGAGCGCCCAAGCGAAACAGCGAAACCAAGAGAGAGAATCGGAAACCAGGCATGACACAGCAAACGAAAACGGCCGCCGCACCCGCCCTGATCCGTGGGCGCGTCTATGATTCGGTCGTCGATACCATCGGTGGCACGCCGCTTGTCCGCGTCAAACGGCTCGCCGCCGCGGCCGGCGTCAAGGCCGACATCCTGGCCAAGCTCGAATTCTTCAATCCCGTGAACTCGGTCAAGGACCGCATCGGCCGCGCCATGGTCGACGCGCTGGAAGCTGCCGGAAAGATCGGCCCGGACGCCATGCTGGTCGAGCCGACCTCGGGCAATACCGGCATCGCGCTCGCCTTCGTCTGTGCCGCGAGAGGCTATCGCCTCACCCTGGTGATGCCGGAAAGCATGTCAATCGAACGGCGCAAGATGCTGAAACTGCTCGGCGCCGAATTGGAACTCACGCCGGCCGAGAAGGGCATGAACGGCGCCATCGCGCGGGCGCGGGAAATCCTCGCCAACAATCCCAAGGCGGTAATGCCGCAGCAATTCGAGAACCCGGCCAATCCGGCGATCCACCGCGCCACCACGGCGGAGGAGATCTGGGCCGATACCGCCGGCACGGTGGACGCGGTGGTGTCCGGCATCGGCACCGGTGGCACCCTCACCGGCATCGGCGAGGCGCTGAAGGCCCGCAAGCCTTCGCTCCGCATGATCGCGGTCGAGCCCGAAGACAGCCCGGTGCTGTCCGGCGGCCAGGCCGGGCCGCACAAGATTCAGGGCATCGGCGCCGGCTTCGTGCCCGCCATCCTCGACACCAAGCTGATCGACGAGGTCGTCACCATCGGCAACGAGACCGCCTTCCAGACCGCGCGCGACGCGGCGCGGATCGAGGGCATCGCCTGCGGCATCTCATCGGGCGCGGCACTCGCCGCCGCGATCGAGATCGGCCGGCGGCCGGAGATGGCCAGCAAGACCATCGTCGCCATCATCCCCGACTTCGCCGAACGTTATCTCTCGACGCCGCTCTTCGAAGGGCTTTAAGAGATGGAATTCAGCGACAGCCAGCTCGAGCGCTATGCCCGCCACATCATCCTGAAGGAGGTGGGCGGCGCCGGGCAACAGCGGCTGTCGCGGGCGAAGGTTCTTGTCGTCGGCGCCGGCGGCCTCGGCTCGGCGCTGATCCTCTATCTCGCGGCGGCGGGGATCGGCACCATCGGCGTCGTCGACGACGACAAGGTCTCGCTCTCGAACCTGCAGCGCCAGGTGCTGCACCGGACCGCCGATATCGGCCGCGCCAAGACCGCCTCGGCGGCGGCGACCGTCGGCGCCTTGAACCCCGACGTCAAGGTGGTGGCACACGAGACCCGGCTGCGGCCGGAGAACGCCGCCGAGGTGATCGCGGGCTACGATCTGATCGCCGACGGCAGCGATAATTTCGCCACCCGCTTTCTCGTCAACGACGCCTGCTATTTCCTGCGCAAGCCGCTGGTCTCGGCCGCCATGCTCCGCTTCGAGGGTCAGCTATCGACGTTCAAGGCGCACGAGCCCGGGCCGCACCCCTGCTATCGCTGCGTCTTCCGCGAGCCGCCGCCGCCCGATCTCGTGCCCTCCTGCTCGGAGGCCGGGATTCTCGGCGCGCTGGCCGGTGTCATGGGCAGCCTGCAGGCGACCGAGGTCCTGAAGGAGATCGTCGGCATCGGCGAAAGCCTGTCCGGCCGCCTGCTGCTTTACGACGCCTTAAGTCCGAGCTTTCGCCTGGTGCGCCTCAAGCGCGACCCGGAATGCCCGCTGTGCGGGCCGCAGGCGACGATCCGCGACCTCGGCCTGAGCGCCGCCTGAGGCCACCGCCCAAGCACAGTCCCGAAAATCAGGTCCGCGCTGCGGGCAAGATCATGCTCCGATTTATTGAATAGCGCACGGACATGATTTTGGGTCTATTCGACCCAAAATCATCGTGCGCTAGACCATGCCAGGCAGCACGCGGTCTGGCGGCGTGTGGCCGTCGGTGAAGGTCTTGATGTTGATCAGGACCTTCTCGCCCATGTCGATGCGGCCCTCGATCGTCGCCGAGCCCATATGCGGCAGCAGCACCACATTGTCGAGTTCGAGCAACTTCGGATTGACCGCCGGCTCGTTCTCGAACACGTCGAGCCCGGCGCCGGCCAGCGACTTGCGGCGCAAGAGCCGGATCAGGGCGTTTTCGTCGATCACCTCGCCGCGCGCGGTATTGACGACATAGGCCTTGGACTGGATCAGCTCGAGCCGGCGGGCGGACAGCAGATGATAGGTCGCTGGCGTGTGCGGGCAGTTGATCGAAATGATGTCCATGCGGGCCAGCATCTGGTCGAGGCTTTCCCAATAGGTCGCGTCGAGCTCCTTCTCGATCGCGGCGTCGACCCGGCGGCGGTTGTGGTAATGGATCGAAAGGCCGAAGGCCTTGGCGCGCCGCGCCACCGCCTGGCCGATGCGGCCCATGCCGAGAATGCCGAGCCGCTTGCCCCAGATGCGGTGACCGAGCATCCAGGTCGGCGACCAGCCCTGCCATTGGTGGTCGCGCAGGCGCCGCTCGCCCTCGGTGAGGCGGCGCGGCACGGCGAGGATCAGGGCCATGGTCATGTCGGCGGTATCCTCGGTGAGGACGCCAGGCGTATTGGTGACGGTGATGCCGCGGGCATGGGCGGCGGCAACGTCGATATGATCGACCCCGGTGCCGAAATTGGCGATCAGCCTCAAGTTCGGCCCGGCATGGGAGAGCACCGAGCCGTCGATGCGATCGGTCACGGTCGGCGTCAGGACGTCGGCGACCTTCACCGCCTCGATCAGCTCCGCGTGGCTGAAGGGGTGATCGTCGGTATTGAGGCGCGTGTCGAACAGCTCCATCATCCGGGTCTCGATGACCTCGGGCAGCTTGCGGGTGACGATCAGCAAGGGTTTCCGCTGCCGCGGCTTGGCCGACACCATGACCTGATCTCGCTCTCCCGGAAATATGGCGCTCCGAACCCGGCCTCTTCTCTAGCAGATCGGCGGCCGGAAACAAACAGCCGCCTCACCGGACGGCCTCGCTTGACCGCATCCGGCAAGGCTTGGCATATCTATCGGAACGACCCGTCCACGCCGATTCGGGAGCCTGGTTTCGCGTTGTCACCGTCCCTGCCCCTCCATCTTTTTTCACGGCTGATCTCGGTCGCCCTGACCCTGATCGGCCTGGCGGCGCCGGCGCCGGCTCACGCCGCGCATGCCGCTTCGAAGCACGTCGTCATCGGCCCGATCACCGGCCTGCCCCTGCCCCGCTTCGCCTCGCTCTCCTCCGATCGCGTGAACGTGCGAAGCGGCCCGGGATTGCGCTATCCGATCCTCTGGACCTATGTCCGGCGCGATATTCCGGTCGAGGTGGTGGCGGAATTCGGCCTCTACCGTCGCGTCGTCGACGCCGAAGGCAAGAAAGGGTGGATTTACGGCGAATTTCTCTCGGGCCGCCGGACCGTGCTGATCACCGGCAAGAATCGGGCGCTCCGCGCCGATCCCTCGGCCACCGCTGCTACCGTGCTCCGGGCCGAGCCCGGCGTCATCGGCAGGCTCAAGTCCTGCAGCGGCTCGTGGTGCGAGATCAGGATTGCCGGCCGTTATGGCTACATGCGGAAGGTGGACTTCTTCGGCGCCTTGCCAGACCAGCATACGCCCTAAAATGTGCGCCCTGCGATGACCAGATGATCATCGCGACGAACTCAACCGACCCGCTCTCGCTCGTCCGAGGCTTCTACGGCGCACAACGACTAAGACATTAAAAAATATCAATAATTAGCCGTTTTTGTGTAAAACTTTAACTGCGAATTTTTGATTTTGAGCAGACGCAAGGATTCGTTCAGGGTTGGATGCTTCATGCACATCCAGTCGGTGCCGAATCGCCGTTCGCATCCCACAATTCTGCTGCGGGAGAGCTGCCGCGAGGGCGGCTACATAAGATCAAGAAGCGCACGAAAAAGCGCAAAGCCTGGTGCTGCTGACGTAGATGCTGACGCGCTTGGCGGAACATCTCGATGTCTGATGAGCTTGCCCCCCCATTGTACCGATTTCTGCCAGCAGGCCAATTCAGCTCTGTTCGCTGCCAGACCGAACCGTCAGATATCTCATTTGCTAAGCTATCCGCTTAATTCATAATAATTTTATGAAGCAATGCGTTAAATGCATTGCAGCAATTCCGATATTATTGATGAGGATCTTGCCAATTCGCTTATGCTGCACCGCAGCATATCAATAGGCCGACACGATTTGTGGGGGGCCGAGCTTCTCCCCGCTTTATACGCGCCAGGCCTTTGAGGTTTTAAGCGTTGCCGACCCGGCTTAATCGCCGTGGCCGGCCGCTTTCGGCCACTAGCCCCATCGGTGCCGAAGATACGATAAGCGCTATCGTCTGAGCCTTTCGACCGTATGGCACAGCGCAAGACAACTGGGAGCTTGATACTTCCAGGCGCACTTCGATCCCTCAACACGCGTAAACCACGATGCCTTTAGGGGGAGAAGACCGGGAGTTAATAGCCCAGGAGGCAGGAATGCAGCGACCTTACGATGGATTTAATCAAGAGGATTTGCCCGCACCGTCTGAGCAAGGACTCCTCATTGTCGACCAACGAGAATGCGTGACGACCTGCAGCGCGCGCGCCTGCAAGCTTTTGGCCCTGTCTCCGGAACAAGCCGCGCCCGGAACGCCCCTTACCCAAATCCTGCATCAGGATCGGACGCTTACCCTTCCTAAGGCCGAGGGATCATGTTTCGGATCGACGGCAATCGGCTTGAATCAGGCCGACACCCCGCACTGGCAGCTATATGAGCGGGCGGATGGCCACCTACTTCGTTGGCAGAAGGTCCCGCTGCCAAACGTCGGGTTTGCCATTTTCCTCTCAGAGGCCAGCGGCGACGGCGCCAACCGGCAGCAGAGCCAGCCTCGGGCCGCTGATGCTCCAACCGTCACAACCGAAAGCACAACCTCCGCCGCTGAAAATGACCAGCCCCGCCTTGCGGAGCTGTTCGACTCAGTTGGCGAGGCAATAATCACGGTGGACTCGCACAATAACATTACCGAATTCAACCGCGAGGCCGCACGACTTTTCGGCTACCGTGCGGATGAGGTGATCGGCCACTCCATCGACATTCTCTTGCCTTCGCAGGCCAAATCAACGCACCGCGCCCATATGAGCGGTTTCGCTGCATCGAGCGAAGAACGACGCTTTATCGGCCATCGGCCATCAATTCGCGGGCGGAGAAAGGACGGCACAGAATTCTCGGCGGAAGGATCCATCTCGAAAATCACCATCAAAGGTGACATGTTCTTTACCGCGGTTTTACGCGACATTACCGAGCTGCTACGGGCCAGGACAGCGCTCCAACAAAGCGAACAACGTTTCCGTGACATCGCAGCAATCGCCTCCGACGTCATCTGGGAAACCGACACGGACTTTCGCATCACATACGCATCCGGAGCCGGACGGGATAGGGAACGTGTTCCCGACGGGGACTTCCTCGGCAAGACCCGGTGGGAATTTGTCGGTGTCGACCCCACTACCGACCCACACTGGCTGCAGCATAAGGAGACCCTCGAAGCGCGGCGCCCTTTTCGCAACTTCCGCTATTCGGCGAAAGACGCCCTCGGCGAGATACAGCACTACCGCGTCGCCGGATTTCCTATTTTCGATGAGAGCGGAACCTTCGTCGGGTTTCGCGGCGTCACGGCCGTCGAAACCGAAACAATGGCCGCGCTGTCGCGCGCGCAGCAGGCGGAAAACCTATTGCGCGATGCAATCGAGAGTATCTCCGAGGGTTTTGTCATCTTCGATAAGGACGACCGCTTCGTTACCTGCAACGAAGTCTATCGGCAGATGTACCCAGACAACGCCAATCTATTTGTGCCTGGCAGCAAATTCGAGGACATCGTACGCGCTGGCGTCGCGAAAGGCCTATACCGCGATGCCGTGGGTTGTGAGGACGCGTGGCTCGCGGAGCGCCTGCGCCGCCATCGCGAGCTTCCAGGATCCGTCGAACACACGCTACGGACGGGTCGCCATATCCTGATCCGCGAACGGCGTATGAAAAATGGTGGAACCGCCGGTCTGCGAATGGACATCACGGCGCTGAAGCAGGCGGAGACTTCCTTGCGGGCGAGCGAGCAGCGCTTCAAGGACATCGCCGATGTGTCGGGCGACTGGCTCTGGGAAACCGATACGGACAACCGTGTCGTGTATGTCGCAGGCGGGAGCGGGAACGAAGGCTTTTCCGACGCATTCCTGCACGGCAAAACGCGAGAGGATATAGCTGCAGGCGACCACGAAAATGATTCAGCATGGGCGAATCATGTCGCGACCCTCAAAGCTCACCGCGCATATCGAAACTTCGTCTTCAGCGCATTAGGCGACGACGGCACGCTTCATTATCTGAGGATCAGCGGCACACCCATATTCGATGACAACGGTGTATTCAGCGGCTATCGGGGAACCGCCACCGATATCACCTCGGATGTCGAATTGCGGCGTGACGTCAATCGCAAGACGAACCTTCTACAAACGATATTCGAGACGATTGGCGAAGGCATATTGGTTGTCGATGATGACTTCAATATTCTCGCCTTCAACAAGCATCTTTTTTCGTTGCTTGGCCTCTCGCCGGCAAGCGTGGAGATTGGCGATCCCATCGATAAGCTCCTTAGCCTTTATGTCCCGCACCTCGTGCATTCCGACATCGACGTCGAAAAGGCTCGCATGAAGAAACGCACGCGTATCTCGCACTTGAGAAGTGGCCGTGAGGAGCAAGAATTACGCAATGGCACTGTGTTCGAAATTCAGGATCGGCCGCTTGTGGGCGGAGGACTTATACGATCCTACAGAGACATTACGATGCAGAAACGCGTCGAGGACGAGCTTCGCGCAATTGCCATTCACGCGCAAAGGGCGAGCGAAGCGAAAAGCGAATTCATAGCCTGCATGAGCCACGAACTTCGCACTCCCCTCAATGCCATCATCGGCTTTTCCGAGGTGATGCGGCACGGCTTGCTGGGACCCCTAGGAAACGAGCGCTATCAAAGCTACACCGACGACATCCACGAGAGCGCCATGAATCTGCTTTCGATCATCGATGGAATTCTTGATTTTTCCGCTTTTGAAACGGGTAGCCAAACGATTTCTGATAAGCCCGTTGCCATTTCCGAGATCGTTCACCAGGCTGCCGAGGATTTTCAGCAACAGGCGAAACAGAAAGGGCTTTGCCTTTCAATCGATTGTCAGAAGACTGGCGCATACGTGTCCGTCGATGTCGCGAAGTTCAGGACGGCTCTGACCAATCTCGTTTCCAATGCGGTAAAATTTACACCAGCTGGAGGCGAGATCAGCATTACCTGGACCACCGACAGCGCGGCTGGATTCTTTGTCAGCGTGAAGGACACTGGCATAGGAATGGCTCCGGAGGAAATACCGATTGCCCTTGAGCCCTTCCGCCAGCTGGATGGACGCCTGAACCGGATGTACCCGGGAACCGGCCTTGGCCTGCCATTGGCCAAACGACTGATAGAGCTGCACGGGGGCACTCTAACCGTCGACAGCACCAAAGGACTGGGGACAACCGTGACGGTGCGGCTTCCGCCCGATCGCGTAGTGACCGGCGGCACGGCGGCCTAATCGTCGCGAAAGCATCGAAGCGCTGACACCAGCACATCGGAATTGGCTCTTCGGCCGGTCTTGCTCGCCAAGAACGGACCAGCGCCAAATCCAGCCGCGCGCAACCGGTGTCGCCGATAAGAACCGACGCCTAGTCGAAATCCCGAGCCAGGAGTTGGCGTGTTGCCTCCGGCATCGCCGTCATATGGCCATAAGCAGGATGGCGAACCGCGATCACGACCTTGGCGCCCGGGGCGCAGAATTTCTCGATCGCCGCCGGGGTGAAGGGAAAGTGCAGAAAATGCACCGCCGAGGTCTTGCCGTCTTCGCGCGTGCGCTCAACATCGTGCTCGGGCTGCGCCATGACGGTCTCGCCGCCGACCTCGATCGCGATTGTCTCCTCGACGCCGGCGAGCTTGGCGAGCTCCCGCCCGCGCCGCGCCGGATCGTTGATCTCGAACATCAGCGTCGCGACCAACTCGCGGCCGTTCGGAATCAAGGGGCCATAGGCGGCGAGTTCGTCGGCGATCTGCGCCTCGCCGCCCTTTTCGATCCGGAGCATCTCGTGGATCTGATACCAGATGGTATCGTAGCTCTCGAAGATCAGGGTCGCGAAGGGGCCGATGGCGAGCCGGCGGTCGCGCTTCTCCGCCACCACCTTGGCGCGGCGCTCGGCCCGTACCGCCTCGTATTCGGGCATCGACAGAATATCGCCGGCGGCAATGCGGTGTTTGCTCGTGGACTGGGATTCCTGCATCGTGTTTCGCCTTGGGTTTCGTCGGCTTGCTGTGAAAAACAGGGTCAGATCAGGCCGTAGGCCTTGGCCAAGAGCTCGATCGGATGCCAGGAGCGCGCCGCCGGGGCGTCGAGCCGCTCGGTGCCCTGGCGGATGTGCTCGGCGGCGAGCGGGCATTCCGAGGCGAGATAGGCCTTGGCGTTCTTCACCGCCTGGCGCGCCACGGGCTTGCCGACCTTGAGCGCGAGATCGAAGTTCTCGGTCTTCACACCCCACGAACCGCCGTGGCCCGAGCAACGCTCGATGGTCGCGATCTCGGTCTTGGGAATGAGCTTCAGCATCTCGATCGCCTTCGGCCCCATGTTCTGCGCCCGCGCGTGGCAGGCGAGATGGGCGCTGACGCCACCCTGGAGCGGCGACAGGCCATCGGCGATGCCGTTCTTCTTCGCGATATCGACGACGTATTGGCTGAGATCGAAGGTGCATTCGGCGAGCCGCTTGATCTCGGCATCATCGGGCAGCATCAGCGGCCATTCCGACTTGATCATCAAGGCGCAAGACGGGATCAGGGCGACCACGTCGTAGCCCTTGTCGCGCCAGCCGAGAAGCTCCGCCGAGATTTTGCGCGCCCGTTCCACGACGGTCTGGATATCGCCCTGTTCGAGCTTCGGCATGCCGCAGCAGACCGGATGCACGACCTCGGTCTCGACCCCGTTGTGGGCGAGGACCTTGCGCGCGGCCTCGCCGATCCCGGGGTTGTGGTAATTGACGAAGCACGTGGCATAGAGCACCGCCTTGCGGCCGAAGCCCGGCGCCTTGGCGTTGACCGTCGCCGGCTCACGGGCGCGGGCGACGAAAGTCTTGCCGTGGAATTTCGGCAAGGCGGCGTCGCGATGAATGTCGGCGACCTTTTCCATCACCGGCCGCGACAGGCGGTTGCCAGTCGCCGTCGCCCAATTGGCGAGCGGCGCCACGGCGCCGCCGAGGCGGCCGTTGCGATCGGTTTCGGTCAGCGCGCGATCGGCGAAGCCGGTCTTGCCGGCACGGAATTCCATCGCCCGGTAGCGCAGCATGAGATGCGGAAAGTCGAGATCGAAGGGGTGCGGCGGCACATAGGGGCACTTGGTCATGAAGCACATGTCGCAAAGCGTGCAGGCATCCACCACCGACTTGAAATCGCTGCTCGCGACCTCCTCGATGACCTCGCTCGGTGTCGCATCGATCAGGTCAAAGAGGCGCGGAAAGCTGTCGCAAAGATTGAAGCAGCGCCGGCAGCCGTGACAGATGTCAAACACGCGGCGGAGCTCGGCATCAAGCTTCTCCGGGTCGTCGAAGGCCGGGTCCTGCCAAGCCAGGGGACGGCGGAAGGGCGCGCCGGTATTCGCGTGGCCGGTATTCGTATCGCTCATGACGGTCCACCTCCGCCGCTCTCCGGCGCGTCGCCGGGCCCATTCGGTCACGTCCGGTTATGCCGGATAGGCCCGCACCGGCGCATTGACTGAGGACAATTGTTCGAAATCCGAAATTTGTCGAAAGGCCCTAGCCTTCGGGCCGCGGCACAGCGGCCCGGCCGCGCGGCGGGGCCGCCGTTTCGGCCGCATCCCGCCGCCGCGCGAGGCAAGGCGCCGCCGCGGTGCGGTCGCGCCTCGCCTTTCGGGCTTGCCTTAGCCCAGGGTATCGAGGGCCTTCTGGAAGCGGCCGGCGTGGCTCTTCTCGGCCTTGGCCAGGGTCTCGAACCAGTCGGCGATCTCCTCGAAGCCCTCTTCGCGGGCGGTACGCGCCATGCCGGGATACATGTCGGTATATTCGT
>JAJYTL010000377.1 GCA_021793055.1 Pseudomonadota bacterium | reverse complement strand
ACGAAATCCCAGCGCGCATCTAGAATTTTGACGCGGTCTTCAAGCCGGTTGCCTGACCGCCAAGGGATGTTCGGTGCCAGGGCGAGATTCGCCACGCCCAACGGCCCTTGTGGAGCCAGAGCGGGCGTTGCTATGCCCAATGGCTCGGTTGAGGCCGAGCGGTCATTCACGGCGCCGCCGCCAGTGCCGCCGTGATGCGTTCCACTGGCGGTTTGCGGACGTCGCCTTTCTCCCTTGCGCGGACAGCTCCTGTCCGGAGGCTCCTTCGGCGACAAACAGCTACTTCGGGTGGCGTACGGGAATGGCCCGCCGCCAAATTCCGACGCCCAAGGGCCCAGAAGAAATCTGGCCGGCCAAATAATGGCTGTGCAAACAGTTGGTGCACATTTAATTATGCAAGTACCTATTTCGGCGCATCAGGGGTGACGCGCTGGAAGTTTTTGGCCTGATCTATTCTCTGGGCGATAGCACAAGAAAGCATCCCCGCCGCGCCCCCGTAAACTCCTCTGGTGAGGAACTCAAGATCCTCTGACCAATTGTACGTCTTGGAAAAATACTGGTTATAGAGGCTCCGAAAGGCGGGGCGCGCTTTACCGCTAAACTGGACGTTACTCTGGCTGACGTGCCATTCGTGAGCGAATGCATTTCGGATACGCCTGATATTGTCACAGGCGGTAAATTCGGACCGGCTTATCAGGCCGAGAGCAAATGATAGCTTTATGCTCATCGAGAACGTCATATCAACATCATCAAGGGCGAGCTTCCGGCTCTCGGAATGATCGATGAAGAAAGCCTCGAGTAGGCGGCCAAGGAGGTCCTCGATCATAGTCGACCACGTAAGAACTATGCCCCGCAGTGATCGCTTGCTGTTTTCGCTATTGGCCTCCGCCAAGAACGCGGATAAATCGGGCCATCCGGGGATTTGCAGGTCAACTGGAGCCACGGGCTGAGGACGAGAATCCACATCCGGTCGCTTTGGCGCGATCGGCCCAAACTCTCCAGCCGCTGCCCTAGCGAATATTTCCCGCCCATGTGATTCGACGTCATCGGGACTCGCGGCAAATGGCACCTCATGTTTCATATGATCGAATTTCACGACGCATTCGATCATAGTTTTATCCTCGTTGGCCCAGCGAGGGTTTCGAACCGATGAGTAGGTGACATTCATTGCACAGCCCCCAACAACCGTCGAATCTCAGTGAATTTTAAGCCGCTCAAATCCCGGCGCGTTGGTGTCGATGAGGATGACGGCGAAGCCCTTCGTTTCCGGCGCCGAGTCGGTCTGGGCATAGAGCAGGGTGATCTCGGCGAAGGCAGCGTTGGTGAGCCACGCGTTCTCGCCGTCAAGCAGCCAGCCACCTTCGACCTTGCGCGCTGTCGTCGCGATGGCCCGAAAGTCGCTGCCGGCGCCAGGCTCGGCGAGCGAGGTGCCGCCCATGCGCTCGTCGGCTACAAGCGGCGCCGGGTGGCGCGCGATGTGCGGCGATATTCTGGGTGTTGATGAGGCCGAAGGCGAGTCCCATATCGGCGCGCGCCAGTTCCTCGGCGATGAGCACTTTGGCAAGAAAGCCCGCGCCCTGGCCGCCGTGCCCTTTGGGCACCTCGATGGCGGTGAGGCCAAGACGCGCCGTTTCGCGGACGATCTCATGCGGAACTTGGCGCGCGCGTTCCCACGCTGGGGCCTGTGCCACCACCACCTTGCGGCGGAAGCGGCGGGCGCGATCGGGCGACGCGCGTTCTGTCGCATTCAAGGCGGTGATGGGCGAGGCTTCGTCTTCCACGAGTGAATCTGCGTGCCCACTCATGACGCTCACCCCCACAGGCACGACAAGGGTGCTGCCGCCAAGCGGTCGCCGAACGGCACGACATCCGTGCCGTCATAGAGGACAGCACCAAATGCGAAGTGATCCCCACAGGCATCGGCCAAGGCCCGCAAGCCTCCAAAATCCCCAGCCTTGACCGTGGCACTCGCCTTCACCTCGATGCCGGCGATCATCCCGTCGTCGCGCTCCAGCACGATGTCCACCTCACGCTTGTCCCGATCCCGGAAATGATGAGGCGTTAGTCGAAGGTCCGTGGCCGTCATGAGCTTCAGCACTTCCGAAAACACGAAGCTTTCCAGCAGGGCGCCGAACGTCCCGCGATCCGCCTTCACCCTGTCGAAGGTCAGTCCTCGCGCGCTGGCCAGCAGGCCGGAATCGAGGAAATGCAGCTTCGACGTCTTCACCATTCGCTTCAGCGCGTTGGTGAACCAAGGTTGCAGCGTTGCGATCAAGAAAACCTGTTCGAGCAGCCCCACATAGCGCTGTCCCGTCTTGTGGCTGACATTGATGCCGGCGCCGAACTGCGAATAGTTCACCAACTGGCCGGAATGCTCGGCCAGCAGCCGCACGAATTTCGGAAGCTCGGTCAGCTTTTCCACGTCGGCGATGTCCCGCAAATCGCGCGTGAGGATCGACGTGAGATAGGATCGCAACCAGTCCTGCCGCCGCCGCTCGCTTTCGCGGCTGATCGCTTCGGGGAAGCCTCCAAGCAGAACGAGTCGGACAAGATCATCGCCCACAATCGCATTCCATTGGCCTTGCAGCTTCCCTTCGAAGAGCCGCTCCAGAAAGGTCGGCGTGCAATCTTCGACTTCGGCCCTCGCCAGCGGCAGCATCTGGATGGTTTCCATCCGGCCGGCCAGGCTGTCGGCGATCCGCGGCAGGGTCAGTACATTCGCCGAACCGGTGAGCAGGAATCGACCTGGCCGATAGTCCTCATCGACCGTCTTCTTGATCGCGAGCAGCAGGTCCGGCACGCGCTGGATCTCGTCGATGATGGCTCGATCGAGACCACGGATAAAGCCGGCTGGATCGGACTGGGCGGCCTCAAGCACCGTCTGATCGTCGAGGGTGATGTAGGTTCGACCGGCTTCACCCATTTTTCGGACAAGGGTGGTCTTGCCGGCGCGGCGCGGTCCCACGATCAGAACCACTGGCGTATCCGAAAGGGCTTCTTCCGCCCGCCGCTCCACAAACCGCTCGAACATGCCACCCCCAAATCCCGGACAATCGGAACTATTGTCTGCGGCTAATTGGAAGTCAACAGTCCGCTAATTGGAGGCGTTCGGGCCGCAATCTCGAAGAGTAGGTGGGAAAGCGCTTCGGGCCCAACGACTGTTTTCCTTCCGAAAGACATTGATGGCGCGATCCTTGCGGCTGCGGCGACGCCTTCAATTCGCTGCTTCGCCAATGTCGGGAAT
>JAJYTL010000376.1 GCA_021793055.1 Pseudomonadota bacterium | reverse complement strand
TTTATGTCCGCCATCTGCATCGCCGCTACCGTCATCTTCTGGATCAATCAATGAGTCCTGAGCCTAGATAAACAGCAGCGTCGCGCGTCTCCCTATCATGGTGGCGTGCCGAAAACAGTGGAGAACAAGTTGGTTCTCATCGATAGATGCGCAAGGCTGCCACGAGGCGGAAGGTGTTTTCGGCTTAGGGATAATGCGACAACGGACAGCGGACAGCGGCCCCCTAGGCCTTTCCGGAAGGCTCACTTACTGTCCGCTATATGTATCCCTGCCCACTCTGGGCCGGGCGGATCGGCCCTAAAGAGGGCGAGACGCTCGGAATACAGGGCATAGAGGCGCTTCAATTTGGGCGCCCGGTCGCGGCATTCGCAGAGAAGTTCCTCCGCGAGGTCCCAGTTCTGCAATCGGTAGGCCTCGAGCATAGCGTTGTGGCGGCTCTCGATCTCTCCAAGCCAGGCCAAGTCGGCTTCGGCTTTACTTCCGAGGAGGGCATAAATGCGTGTCGCCTCCGTCTTGCCCTTGACTGCGACGAGGTCGAGCTCGATCGTCGCGGCGTTCGGTGCCTCGGCTCTGGTGGTTTCGCTGATAACTATGGGAACGCCGTAGGTCTTCGACAGGCCCTCCAGGCGCGAGGCCAGGTTAACGGCGTCGCCGAGCACGGAATAGTCGAACCGCTGCTCGGACCCCATGTTGCCGACAACGCATCGTCCGGTGTTGATGCCGATGCCGATATCCAAGCGAAGATTAGGTTGGCTTCTCGCTACAGCCTCCTCCTTGATCTCCGCATTGAGCTTCTTGAGTTCCCCCATCATGGCCAGCGCGGCATGAGTCGCATGGCGGGCGTGATCGGCGTCATCAAGCGGAGCGTTCCAGAACGCCATGATGCAATCGCCCATATATTTGTCGATCGTTCCGTTATGGGCGAGTATGACATCCGTCATTGGCGTCAGGAATCGGTTGATCAGGTGCGTAAGGCGGCGTGGATCGGAGCGGAAACGTTCGGAAATGCGCGTAAAATCACGAATGTCGCAAAACAGAAGAGTCATCTCCTTCATTTCGCCGCCGAGCTTGAGCATGCGCGGATTGGCGACCAGCTCGGCCACCATCGTCGGAGACAGATATTGGCTGAATGCACCGCGTACCGTGCGACGCTCTCTCTCACTTCGTAGATAACCCATGAGAGAGCCGGAAAGATAGACCGCGAGCGCGGTCGACGAGGCCAGCACAGGGTCGATGAGAAGGTGATGGGAGGAGAACAGATACCAGGAAATGGCGAAGGCTCCGCTAACGGCAAGCCCGCCAACGACGGCCGACCACAGCGCGCCGACGGCGCGCAGGAGAAAAATAAGAAGCAGACCAAGCGCCAAGGTAAAAAGCCAGTCGGCGGCGGGTGCCCAGTCGGGGCGATAGAGATAGTTGTCAAGCAGGATCTGCTCGAGAGCCTGGGCTTGCACCTCAACGCCCGGCATAACTGGATCGACGGGAGTTGGGCGCAGGTCGAGAAGACCAGCGGCGGTGGCACCGATGAGAACGATCTTTCCCTTGACCTTGGAAGGATGGAAGTCGGAGGCAAGTATCTTCCAGGCCGGGAGGAAGCGCGCCGGTTCGTGGGGCGTATAATAGATTTGAATATCTCCTCTGCGGTCGGTCGGTATGACGTTGTCGCCGATTTTGACCGCGACCACGCCGGTGTGGGCCCCGAAGCTCAAGGCGCCGTTCGCGCCGGAAGATTTGACAATGTCCGTCGACGCGCCTTCGGCGACCCTCAAGGCTTCCGCGATCAGGGAAGGGTATATCTTCCCATTGAGTACCTCGAATAGGGGCAGGCGGCGAATCACCAGATCGCGATCCGGGGTGAAGGTAAAGCTGCCATTGCCGGCGGCGGCCTTGGCGATTTCTGGAAGATTGGGAACCGCGCCCCTGTAGGAGTAGAGAAAGCGCCGCGGATTATCGCCGGCGAAGGCGATGCCGCCGTGGGCAATGGGCAATTTGCCATTGGCCTTGTCAAGCATGGCGAAGCCGGTCACCACATTTCCGGACTCACGAACGATCCGGGAAAATATCTGATCAGGATCGGGCAGCGCAGAAAGCTCTGCCTTAAGTCTGCCGAGGTGCGCGGTCTTCGACCAGACCGCGAGAACGCTCGACGGGGCCATCCGATCCGGCTCGGCGAAGACCATATCAAAGGCTATGGATGCCGCCCCGGCGTTGTGAAGTCGCGCAACGAGATCGGCAATTTCGGTTCGAGGCCAAGGCCATTGGCCGATTTTGCTCAGGCTCGCGTCGTCAATATTGACGATCAGAACTGGAGCCGGGCGAAAGGTACGTGGCAGAATTCTCTGGTATTCGTCGAAGACCTGGTGGCGAAAGGCGACAAGCAGTCTGCCGGGGTCGGAGACCCGCCAAATCAGCGCGACTCCCAAAATTACGGACGGGACGACGATCGGCAATAAGCGTCGGAGATACCCCATGCTTCTAGGGCTTCTTCTTTGAGGCCACGGATCGATCCCCGAGGAAGCTCTTCTCTAGATCGACACGGCAGCGAGCCAACGTCAGGTACGTCTACCATGACGGCGGGAAAAGTACAGTGAGGCAGAGACCCTGAGGCCAGTCGGGCGCAGGCATTTTCCGCCTGCGCCGGCTTGTTGGTCGGTGGGGAGCGGCTTGGCGCCCCGGGGGGCGCACCCGGAGGGCGCATATGAGGCTTCGGGCCCCGCGGGAAGAGCCAGTTCCACGCCTTCGCCGGTACTGCCTGGAGCACAAGTGCTTAAGTGGTGCCCAGGCAGTAGAATCCTTGCCGCGATCTAGGCTGTCTTTTCCTTATTGGCGCGGCCCGCTAAAGCATTCGAGGCGTTGCGAAGTCACGTTCGTGTTCTAAATACGGACACTCGTTGTTTCGCGGTTGTTTTTATATTTTAATTAACAAAAACTTAATATAACGTTACTTTCGGCCCGCTGGGGAGGAACACGGATGCCGAAGGTATCAAAATTACCGATCGTGCTCGCGATCCTCGCTTTTGGCACCGTCCTGCTGCCGGCTACCGGGGCGCAAGCGGAGAAAATCGGTGTGGCATCGGCGGTGACTCCGACCGTGACGGGCACGCCGCCGGGCGCTCAACAGCGCGTGCTCGCCGTTGGTCTAAATATCCAGCGCAACGAGCGCGTGATTACCACCAAGGTCGGCCGCGCCCAGCTTCTATTTCTGGACGGCACTGCCCTGACGCTCGGTCCGAACAGCAAGGTTGTCCTCGACCGGTTCATCTATAATCCCCAC
>JAJYTL010000375.1 GCA_021793055.1 Pseudomonadota bacterium | reverse complement strand
AGACAAAGAAAAATCTTGTGCCCGAAGGGCCGGGGCGAGGTTCGGGGCGGCCAGTTTGTGAGCGCATTGCAAGCTTTCGCCTCGCGGCCTAGTATCCGAGCGTCATCGTTTTCGGAGGCCTGTCTGATGGTGGATCGCCCGCTTTCCTTCCGCAAGCCACTCACGTCGCCCGTGACGCAGCCGGAAGCTGCGGTGGCTCCCGACCTCGCGCCCGGCTTTCCGCGAACGCGCATGCGCCGCAACCGGCGCTACGACTGGTCGCGCCGCATGGTGGCGGAAAACCGCCTCGATCCGGCCGATCTGATCTGGCCGGTCTTTGTCCATGAGGGCGAGAACAAGACCGAGGCGGTGCCGACGATGCCCGGCGTCGAGCGGCTGACCATCGATCTCCTGGTCGAACGGGCGGTCGAGGCGCGGGCGCTCGGCATTCCCTGCATTGCGTTGTTCCCGGTGGTGCCGCCGGAGCGGAAGACGCCGGACGGCGCCGAGGCGACACGGCCCGATAATCTGGTCTGCCGCGCGCTCCGGGCGCTCAAGGCCGAGGTGCCGGATATCGGCGTGCTCTGCGACGTGGCGCTCGACCCCTTCACCAGCCATGGCCATGACGGCGTCCTTATCGACGGCGACGTCGCCAACGACGAAACGGTGAAGATTCTCGTCGCCCAGGCGATGGTTCAGGCCGAGGCCGGGGCCGATATCCTCGCGCCCTCCGACATGATGGACGGGCGCATCGGCGCCATCCGCGCCGCGCTCGAGGCGGCCGATTTCCGCAACAAGCAGATCATGGCCTATGCCGCGAAATACGCGTCCGTGTTCTACGGGCCGTTCCGCGGCGCCGTCGGCTCGGCCGGCAATCTCGCCAAGGGGTCGAAACGCACCTATCAGATGGATCCGGCCAATAGCGACGAGGCGCTGCGCGAGGTCGCGCTCGACATCGCCGAGGGCGCCGACATGGTGATGGTGAAGCCCGGCATGCCTTATCTCGACGTGTGCTGGCGGGTGAAGGAGACCTTCGGCATGCCGACCTTCGCCTATCAGGTCTCCGGCGAATACGCCATGCTGAAGGCGGCGTCGCAGGCCGGCTGGCTCGACGCGGAAGGCGTGATGATGGAAAGCCTGCTCGGCTTCAAGCGCGCCGGCTGCGACGGCATTCTCACCTATTTTGCGGTCGATGCGGCGAGGCGGCTGAAGCACGGCTGATCCGCCGCCGGCGGTCCCCCCGATCCAAGGTTGCGCCCCGAGGCCGCCTCGGCTATGAGGGCGGCGCGAGCCGGCTTCCGCCGGGCCGGTTGTTGTGGATGTTCTGATTATCGCGGATTTGTCGCCGGCCATCGGGCGGCGGCAATCCGATCGTGAAGGAGAAGCGACGTGCAAGACGCGGCTGACGGCAACGCGGGAGCGCTCAAAGGCATTACCGTTTTGGATTTGACACGGGTGCTTGCCGGACCTTTCTGCACCCTGATGCTGGGGGACATGGGTGCCGAGGTCATCAAGGTCGAGGAGCCCGGCAAGGGCGACGATTCGCGCGCCTTCGGCCCGCCCTTCGTCGGCGGCGAGGCGGCCTATTACCTCTCGATCAACCGCAACAAGAAAAGCATCACCCTCAATCTCAAGAGCCCGCAGGGTAAGGACGTGCTGCGGCGCCTGATCGCGAAAGCCGACGTGCTGGTTGAGAACTTCCGTCCCGGCACCATGGAAAAGCTCGGTTTCGGCTACGAGGCGCTGAAGGACGAGCGGCCCGATCTGATCTATTGCTCGATCTCGGGCTTCGGCAGCGGCGGCCCCGATGCCGGCCGGCCGGGTTACGACCTGATCGTGCAGGGCGAATGCGGCGTCATGGACCTGACCGGCGATCCCGAAGGTCCGCCGACCAAGGTCGGCACCCCGGTCGCCGATCTGGTTTCCGGGCTGATGGCGGCGCAAGGCATCGCGCTCGCGCTGTTCGCGCGCCAGCGCACCGGCCGCGGGCAATATGTCGAGATCGCCATGCTCGACGCCATGGCCTCGCTGCTCGCCTATAACGCCGGCATTTTCTTCGCCACCGGCAAAAGCCCGAGCCGGCGCGGTAACCAGCACGCGACCATCGTGCCCTACGAAACCTTCCGCGCCGCCGACGGCTACGTGAACATCGCGGCGGCGAACGATTCGCTCTTCGTTAAGCTCTGCGACGTCATCGAGCGGCCGGATCTCGCCAAGGACCCGCGCTTCGACAAGGCGCCGAAGCGGGTGGAGAGCCGCGCCGACCTGATCCCGCTCCTGAACCAGATCGTCGCGACGCGGCCGCGGGCGGATTGGATCGCCCGCCTGAGCGCCGCCGGCATTCCCTGCGGCCAGATTCGCACCGTGGCCGAGGTTTGCGAGAGCCCGCAGCTCATCTCGCGCGGCATGATCGTCGAGCAGGCGCACGCCACCGCCGGCACGATCAAGACCATGGGCCCGCCGATCAAGCTCGGCGACACGCCGGCCGGCATCCGCCTGGCGCCGCCGACCTTGGGCGAGCACACGGCGGATATCCTGGGCAGCACGCTCGGCCTCTCGGTCGCCGAGATCGAGGAACTCAAGGCCAGCGGCGCGATCTAGGTCGATCGCCCGCCGCCTTACCGGAACGGCCGGCGCCGCCTGCGGGGTCGCAAGCGGCGGGGCGTCTCGGCGCTACTTTTTGGTCTTGGCCTTGCCTTTCGCCTTGGCCGCGGTCGCGGACTTAGCCTTCTTGCCGCTCAGCGCCTGTAGGCGGATGAGCAGGGATGAGGTGTCGAAGCGGCCGCCGCCCAGGTTCTGCACGTCGGCGTAGAACTGGTCGACGAGAGCGGTGAGCGGCAGGCTGGTGCCGAGCTGGCGCGCGGTCGCGAGGCAGATGCCGAGGTCCTTGCGCATCCAGTCGACAGCGAAGCCGTAATCGAACTTGCCGGCGAGCATGGTGCCGGCGCGATTGTCCATCTGCCAGGATTGCGCCGCGCCCTTCGAGATCGCCTCGATCACCTTGGCGCCGTCGAGGCCGGCGGCCTCGGCCAGAAGCAAGCCTTCGGCCAGGCCCTGGACCGTGCCGGCGATGCAGATCTGGTTCACCATCTTGGCGAGCTGGCCGGCGCCGACCGGGCCGATGAGGGAAGCCTTTTTCGCGTAAGCCGCGATCACCGGCTCGATTTTCTGGAAATCGGCCGGCTTGCCGCCCATCATCACCGTCAATTGGCCGCTTTCGGCGCCCGATTGACCGCCCGAGACCGGGCCGTCGAGAAAGCCGAGGCCGGCCTTGGCGGCAAGCGCCGCGATTTCCCGC
>JAJYTL010000374.1 GCA_021793055.1 Pseudomonadota bacterium | reverse complement strand
GCTCCGCCGGCGCCTTACCGAAACCGGCCGCGAGGACTGGCTGAGCGAGGAAATGGCGGTTCTCACCGACGCCAAGACCTATGCCCAGGAGCCGGACGAGGCGTGGCGGCGCATCCGCGTGCGCAGCACCAACCCGCGTTTCCTCGGCATGCTCAAGGAGCTTGCCGCCTGGCGCGAGCGCGAGGCGCAAAGCCGCAACCTGCCGCGAAGTTGGGTGCTCAAGGACGAGGCGTTGACCGAGATCGCCGGCGATCCGCCGGCGACGGCCGCCGATCTTGCCCGGGTGCGCGGGCTCTCGGCGGGCTTCGCCGAAGGCCGCCACGGGACCTCGCTGCTCGCCGCCGTGGCGCGCGGCGTCGCGCTCGGCCCGGCGGCGGCGGCGCAGGTGCCGCGGCAGACGCCGAGCCACAACGGTCCGCTGGTCGATCTTCTGAAAGTGCTGCTCAAGGCCAAATGCGAAAGCCACGGCGTCGCCCAGAAGCTCGTCGCCTCCTCGGCCGATCTCGAGCGCATCGCCGCCGGCGATAGCGAGGTGCCGGCGTTGCTCGGCTGGCGGCGCGAGATTTTCGGCGCCGACGCCCTGGCCCTGAAGGAGGGCCGGCTCGCGCTTTCGGCGAGCCGCCGCCGCGTCAAGCTGATCCCGCTCGATTCCGAAAGCCGGTCCTGACGCGGCCCGGCCCGCGTCTTTCAGGCGCGCCCTTCAGACACGTCTTTCAGGCCTTCGCCTTGCGCTTGCGCTTGGCGGCCGCCTTCGCCTTCTTGATCTTGATCTCGGCCCGGAGGCCGAGACTGCGGGCGAAGGCCTCAAGGCGGCGGGTCGGGGTCTCGGCCATCAGTTCCGCCGCCTTGGGCGCGATTTCGAGAACCAGCTTGTCGCCTTTCGGCACCAGGCGCACGGCGGCAAGCGGTGCCGCAGTGCCGCCGCTGATGGCATGAGCGAAGCGCAGGCCAAGGCCGATAGCGAGCGCGCGGCGCGCTTCCTTCTGGTCGATCAGCATGCAGCCCGGCAGCGCCTCCGCGCCTTCGAGCGAGCCGCGGTAGCGGGCATAGACCGCAAGCGCGACGAAGGCGCGCGCGGGATGGTCGAAGGCCGAGAGCGGCGCGAGAAGAATGCGGCGCGAGGCCAGGTCGGCGCGGTAATCCGGACTGACGCGCCACGAAATGTCGCTCAGCAGCGAGGCGGCGAGGCGAAGCCGCGCCGCCGCCGCGTGCTCGCCCGGGAAGGCCGGGGCGAGGACGCGGAACAGCTTCTCGCCGTGCGGACCGAAGCGGCTCTCGCGCAAGGCCAGCGCCCGGCAGGCGGCGAGGAGCGGGTCTTGCCGGCGCTGTTTCGACGACAAGGCGGCATACCACAAGCCTTCGCGCAGGCCATGCGCGGAAAAAACCACGTCGGAGGGCGCGAGCCGCGCGATCAGGCGCGAGAGCACGAGCGCCGCCGGCGACAGAATTTCGAGCCGCCGCGGCGAGACGCCCGGAATGCCGGCCAGCGAGGCGCCGCTCTGGCGCGCGAGAAAGCGCGAGAAGTCGCGCAGCGCCGCGGCCTCGACCTGGTAATGGTGGATGATATGCAGCGGATATCCGCTTTGCGCCATATGGATGCGGGCGATCGCGCGCCATGCGCCGCCGACCAGATAGAGGCTGCGGCCGCGTGCCGCTTCGAGCCAGTCGGCGGCGGCGAGCGCCGCGTCGACGACCTCGGCGCGCTGCTTCGCCGGCACCCCCGACATGCGGAACGGCCCGAGGGGCAGCGTCACCGAGCGGCCGGTGGCGCCAGCACCAATCTCGATCAGCTCAAGCGAGGCACCGCCGATGTCGCCGACCACGCCCTCGGCGTCGGGGATGCCGGAAAGAACGCCCATGGCGGAAATCCGTCCCTCGTCCGCGCCGGAGAGAACGCGCACGTCGAGGCCGGCCCGCCGCTTGACGGCGGCGACGAAATCGCCGCCGTCAGCGGCCTCGCGCACCGCGGCGGTCGCCACCACCTCGAAATGGCCGACGCGCATTTCCTTGGCCAGCGCCGCGAAGCGCGACAGAACCGCGAGAGCGAGCTTTACGCCGCTCTTGTCCAGCCGGCCGGTGGCGTCGAGGCTGCGGCCGAGACCGCACAGCACCTTTTCGTTGAACTTCGGCACCGGTGCCCGCGATGGCCCGTCGAAGACCACGAGTCGGACGGAGTTCGAGCCGATGTCGATGACGCCGAAGGGACGTTCGAAATTCGCGGTATGGATGGGGCGGCGGGGAAGGCGGGTTTGGCGCGGCATCCGGCGCTCAGGTCTTCCGCGCGCCCTTGGACGCCGTTTGGGCCGCGAGCGCCCGGCCTCGCCCCGACAGGCTCGGATTGGTCATGAAATAGTGTTGCGCGCTGAAGGCATGGGGGCCGGCCGCGACGCGGTGATAGAGGCCCTCGCCGTCGAGCATCCAGCTTTGCGCCTCGTCTCTCAGGTTGGCCACCATGACCTCGTTCAAGACCTGCTGGTGCACCGTCGGGTTGAGGATCGGCACCAGGGTCTCGACGCGGCCGTCGAAATTCCGCTGCATCCAATCGGCCGAGGAGATGAAGACCTTGGCCTTGGGCGAGGGCAGGCCGTGGCCAGCGCCGAAGCAGACGATGCGCGCGTGTTCGAGGAAGCGGCCGACGATCGACTTCACGCGAATGTTCTCGGACAAGCCGGGAATGCCGGGCCGGAGGCAGCAGATGCCGCGCGCCACGACATCGACCTGCACGCCGGCTTGGCTCGCGCGGTAGAGCGCGTCGATCGCCGCCGGGTCGGCGAGGGCGTTCATCTTGGCCCAGATCGCCGCCGGCCGACCCGCCTTGGCGTGGGCGATTTCCTCATCGATCATGTGGATGATCGAATCGCGCAGGCCGTGCGGCGAGATCGCGATATGCAGCAATTGCTTCGGCGCGGCATAGCCGGTCATCAGGTTGAACAGCGCCGTGGCGTCGTGGCCGAAATCCGGATCGGCGGTGAAGAACGACAGGTCGACGTAGCTGCGCGCCGTGATCGGGTGGTAGTTGCCGGTGCCGAAATGGACGTAGGTGCGAAGCTCCTCGCCCTCCCGGCGCACCACGAGCGACACCTTGGCGTGAGTCTTGAGTTGCAGGAAGCCGAATACCACCTGCACGCCGGCCCGCTCCAGATCGCGCGCCCAGCGGATATTGGCGGCCTCGTCGAAGCGGGCCTTGAGTTCGACCAGGGCGGTCACCGACTTGCCCGACTCGGCCGCCTCGATCAGCGCCTTGACGATCGGGCTGCCCTCGGATGTGCGATAGAGCGT
>JAJYTL010000373.1 GCA_021793055.1 Pseudomonadota bacterium | reverse complement strand
AGGGCGAGATCGTCGAATGGGTGGTCCATATGCGCCGTTTCGACGAAACCGCGACTCTCGACCGCTTGGCGGAAAAGGCGCCGCTCGGCGCCGCGCTGATCGACAAGCTGGCGGAAGCGGTGGTCGCCGCGCACCGGCGGGCCCCCCGGCGCGACGGCGCGGCGGCGACCGAGGCCTTCGGCCGGCTTCTGCGCCAAACCGTCGACGAACTCGCCGCGGCGGACGATTTGTTTCCGCCACCCGAGGTCGCGGCGCTCGGCGCGTCGCTCGCCGCGGCCTTCGATCGCCTAGTGGCGCTGTTGCGTCGCCGCGGCGAGGCGGGCCGCGTCCGCCTGTGCCACGGCGATTTGCATCTCGGCAACATCGTGCTGATCGCCGGTGAGCCGGTGCTGTTCGACGCGATCGAGTTCGACGAAGCGATCGCCACCTCCGATATTCTCTACGATCTCGCCTTCGTGCTCATGGACCTCTGCCAGCGCGGCCTCGCGGCCGAGGCCAACCGCCTGCTCAATCGCTACCTTGACGCCTGCGACGATCCGTCGTTCGAGATCGCCGGCCTTGCCGCCTTGCCGCTCTTTCTCGGCTTGCGGGCGGCGATCCGCGCCAAGGTCATCGCCGCCGAAATACGCCTTCATCCGGCGAAGGTCCATCGCCGCGCCGCGGCGCAGGCCTATTTTGCGGCCGCGGCGCGTTTCCTCGCGCCCGTACCGGCACCCCTCGTCGCCATCGGCGGCTTGTCCGGAACCGGCAAATCGACGCTCGCCGGCGCTCTGGCACCGGCCCTCGGCCGGGCGCCCGGCGCGCTTCATTTGCGGAGCGATGCCGAGCGCAAGCGACTCTTCGCCGTGTCCGAGGCCGCGCGCCTGCCCGAGGCGGCCTACCGGCCCGAAGTCTCGGCCAAGGTCTACGGGCGGCTTCACGAGTTGGCGGCGGCGGGGCTCGGCGCCGGCCAGGCGGTGATCGTCGACGCGACGCATCAGCGCCCGGAAGATCGCGCCGCCATCGCTGAAGTCGCGGCGCGGGCCGGCGCGCCCTTCGCCGGCATCTGGCTCGAGGCGCCGATCGCGATTCTGATGCATCGCGTCGGCGCGCGGCGGGGCGATGCCTCGGACGCGACGGCGGCGATCGTCGCGGCGCAGGCGCGGGCCGGCACCGGTGCGATCGCATGGCCCCGGCTGAACGCCGAACAGAATCCCGACGTGCTGAAGGCGGCGGCCCTGGAACTGGTGCGCGCCGGTCGCGACGCGGCGGCGGATTGAGCGCATAAAAAGCGCGGCATCGTCGGTCGAGGCGCTATTCTCGACCGGGGCGGAAACGCCCGCGGACAACCTCGCCGTTCCGGCTGAAAGGTATTTGTCATGGCTGCTGCCGCGCGCCGGGCGGCGATCGAAAAGGGCAAGCTCAGGCTGGCCGAGGTCACCGCCCTTGGCATCGGCGGCATGATCGGCGGCGGTATCTTCGCGGTGCTTGGCCTCGCCATCGCGGTCGCCGGGCACGCGGTGGCGCTGACGCTGGCCGGCGGCGGCGTGGTCGCGCTTCTCACCGGCCTCTCTTATGCCCATCTCGGGCTTGCCTTCCGCAACGACGGCGGCAGCTTCACCTATATCGAAAAGGCGTTCGACGCGCCGGCCGTGGCCGGCATCGCCGGTTGGCTGCTGGTCGCTGGTTATGTCGGGACGCTGGCGCTTTACGCCACCGCCTTCGGTGCCTACGGTGCGACGCTGATCGGCGGCTTGGGCGCCCGGCCGCTGCTGATGATGGCGCTCTCGGCGCTGGTGTTGGGCGGCTTTCTCGCCGTCAACCTGCTCGGCGCCAAGCTTTCCGGCGGCGTCGAGTTGGGTGTGGTGGCGATCAAGCTCGCGATCCTCGCGCTGTTTGCGGCGGTCGGCCTGATGGCGGCGCAAAGGTCCCATTTCCTGCCCGTGTTCAACCACGGCGTGGTGACGCCCTTGGTGGCGCTGGCGCTGATCTTCGTTGCCTACGAGGGCTTCGAGCTGATCCCGAACGCGGTGGACGAGATGGAAAATCCGGAACGCAATCTGCGCCGTGCCATCGTCATTGCCATCGTCGTGGCGGCGGCGATCTACGTCGCGGTCGCCCTGGCGGCGCTCGGCAGCCTGACGCCGGCGCAAATCCGGCAAGATCAGGAATACGTGCTCGCGGTCGCTGCGCGGCCGCTGCTGGGCCAGGCGGGGTTCGCCCTGATCGGCATCGCGGCGCTGCTGTCGACTGCCTCGGCGATCAACGCGACGCTGTTCGGCGCGGCGCGGCTCGCCATGGTGATGGCCGAGGAACACGCGCTGCCGCGGGTCTTTTCCATGCGCGAGCGCACACGTCCGATCCCCTATGTGTCGCTTCTCGTCTTGACCGGGCTCTCGCTGGTCTTTTCGCTAACGGCGTCGCTCGCGGTGATTTCAGTGTTCGCCAGCGCCACCTTTCTTTTGATCTTCACGGCGGTCAATCTCGCCGCGCTGCGGCTTGCCCGGCGGATCGGCCTGCATCCGCTGCTGCCGCTCGTGGGCGGCGTCCTGACCGGCGCGAGCTTCGCCGTGCTGCTCTGGCACACCTGGACGAGCGACCGCGCGAGCCTCGCCTGGCTGGTCGCTTTCTACGCCGCGGCGGCGGCCCTTGAGCTTGCGCTATTGTGGCGGCGCGGCCCGCGCAAAGCCGCGGCGGCGCAGCCCTCGATGCCTTGAGAAGGCGAGAACGGCCGGCCGGCGCCGGCGCGCATGCCTCAAGTCACGGGAACCGCGCATGGAGATGATTTTGGGTCGCTACGGCCCAAAATGATCGTGCGCTAGGGAACCAGGACGGCGGCGCCCTCGAAACGGCCGGCACGAAGATCGGCAAGCGCCCGGTTGGCGTCCTTCAGCGCATAGCGCGTGGTCTCGGTGACGATGCCGATTTCCGGCGCCAGGTGCAGGAAGTCGATGCCGTCCATCCGCGTCAGATTGGCGACCGAAACCAGCTGGCGTTCCTGCCACAGCAGGCGATAGGGAAAGCTCGGGATGTCGCTCATATGGATGCCGGCGCAGACCACGCGGCCGCCCTTGCGCACGGCCTGTAACGCAGCCGGCACGAGATCGCCGACCGCGGCGAAGATGATCGCGGCGTCGAGCGGCACTGGCGGCATCGTGTCGGAACCGCTGGCCCAAACGGCGCCGAGCCTGCGCGCGAAGGCCTGGGCGGTCGCGTCGCCCGGCCGGGTGAATGCGAAGACGTCGCGGCCCTGCCAGGCGGCGACCTGGGCCACGATATGGGCGGCGGCACCGAAGCCATAGAGGCCGATCCTCGCGCCGGTGCCGGCGA
>JAJYTL010000372.1 GCA_021793055.1 Pseudomonadota bacterium | reverse complement strand
ACCACGCCGTGGTTGAACACGGGCGGTCGCGTCGCCCGGCCGGGTGAATGCGAAGACGTCGCGGCCCTGCCAGGCGGCGACCTGGGCCACGATATGGGCGGCGGCACCGAAGCCATAGAGGCCGATCCTCGCGCCGGTGCCGGCGATGACCAGCGAGCGCCAGCCGATCAGCCCGGCGCAGAGCAGCGGCGCCAGGGCTACGTCGCTGCCGCCCCCGCCGAGCGGAAAGGCATAGCGGGCGTCGGCGATCGCCGCGGTCGCGAAGCCGCCGTCGCGCGTATAGCCGGTGAAGACCGGATGGTCGCAAAGGTTCTCCTGGCCGGCGATGCAATAGGAGCAGGTGCCGCAGGTATGGCCGAGCCAGGGGATGCCGACGCGCTCGCCGAGCTTGAGGCCGGCGACGCCCTCGCCCAGGGCGTCGATGCGGCCGACGATCTCATGGCCGGGGATGATCGGAAGTTTCGCTTCGGGCAGATCGCCGTCGACGACATGAAGATCGGTGCGGCAGACGCCGCAGGCCGAAACCTTGACCCGGATTTCGCCCGGCCCCGGCTGGCGATCCGGCAGTTCCACCCATTCGAGCGCCATTCCCGGCTGCTTCAGCACCATCGCTCGCATGGCAATTCTCCGGTCGTTCGGGGTCGCCTCGCCGCGCTGCAGCCTCTCAATGTGAGATCAGCGAGCACAGGTCGGGATGCTGCAGCAGGTCCCGGGTCACGCCGCCCAGCACCCATTCGCGGAACCGGCTGTGGCCGTAGGCGCCGGCGACGATCAGGTCCGCGGCTTCCTTGGCCGCGATGGCGCCGAGCTCGGCGGTCGCGTCGGTCTTGGGATCGAGGGCGAGCGCTTCGGCCGTGACGCCGTGGCGCTTGAGCCAGGCCGCGACGTCCTCGACGTTGCGGCTGGCGTCGGCGAAGGGGATGTCGTCCGCGGATTCGACGACGACAACCTTGTCGGCGCGTTTCAGGAACGGCATGGCATCGGCGACGGCGCGCCGGGCCTCGCGGGTATCCTTCCAGCCGACCACGACATGCTTCGCGGTCAGGGCCTCGGCCTGCGCCGGCAGGATCAGCGCCGGCCGCCCGGCCTGCATGACCAGGTCGCTGAGGTCGGTGCGGCGCGAGGTGTCGAGCCAGGACTCGCCCCGGACGACGCCGACGATGATGAGATCGGCGCTGCGCGCCTGGCGCGCGACATAGTCCGACGGCGAGCCGAAGGTCACCGCGGCGCGCCAATCCAGGCTTCGCGCCCGTTTTTCCAACGCGGCGCGAAACTGCTCCTCGACGGTTTTCATGCCCTTTTCGAGATCGTCGCGTTCCTGGCCCAAGGCAAAGCCCGAGATATAGCCGTCGCCGTAGACGGTCTGGATCGGCTGGCAGGCGGTGATCCCGACCACGCCGGCCTCGAAGCGCTCCGCCAGATCGCCGGCGATCTTCAGGAGATGGGTGTTGTCGCGATAAACGTCCAAATGGACCATCAGGGTCGAATACATGACGCTTCCTCTCCCGCTTGGAATGGCGTCGCGGCTCGGAAGAGCCGATGCGACGACATAAACTGGACAAAGAATAAGCCCTTGGGCGGGATCGCGTCTTGATCCGCCTCAATTGGCGGCGGCCGTGCCTGCGGGTCCCTGGCTCAGGCGCGCGGTTGCTGCTCGACCCGGCTGAGGTGCCGCGCGTGCCAGCCGGTGCGGCGTTCCAGGATCCGGATGGTGCCGACTTTGATGCCGCTCGCGACCATGAAGGAGACCAGCGTATAGCCCCAGACCATGAGCACGAGCGGCCATCCCGTCGGCACCATGAACCAGCCGTAGACCACCACCAGGGTGCCGATCAGCTGGGTGAACTCGCAAGGCACCACCAGCTTCCAGCTCGGCAGCGGGCTTTCCCACACCGGCCCCTTGTTGCGCGTCAGATAGATCGTCATGTGGCCCGAGACGAGGAGCTTGAGGAAGATCAGCGCCTGGACCACGCCGTGCGGCAGGGCAAGGTAGTCGCGCACGATCCAGTAGAGGCCGAAACTTTCGATCACGCCGTAGATGCCGAGCACCGAGGCGATGGTAAGGACCCGCTCCATGTCCCAGCGCACCGGTCCGAGCGCCACCGGGGCGTTGTCGTAGGCGATCATCATGATCGGGATGTCGTTGAGCAGCGCCAACAGCACCACCATGATCGCCGTGACCGGATAGAAGTTGAAGATCAGGATGCTCGCGGTCATGAAGAACAGCAGCCGCATGGTCTCGGCGATGCGATAGATCGCGTAGCTGTTCATGCGCTCGAAGATGCGGCGCGCCTCCTCGATCGCGCGCGTGATCACGGACAGGCCTGGGGCCGTCAGAACCAGATCGGCGGCGGCGCGCGCCGCGTCGGTCGCGCCACTGACGGCGATGCCAACGTCCGCCTGCTTCAGGGCCGGCGCGTCGTTGACGCCGTCGCCGGTCATGCCGACGATGTATCCCGCGCCCTGCAACGCCTTGACGATGCGGAACTTGTGCTCGGGGAACACCCGTGCGAAGCCGTCCGCCGCGATGATCTGAGAGGCTTGCACCTCGGCGCCGTCCTTGCCGAAGACGGTGTCGGCGACGGCGATGTTCTGGCCGAGCTTGAGCTGGCCCGCGATCTCTTTGGCGATCGCCTCGTGATCGCCGGTTACCATCTTGATGTCGATGCCCATGTCCTGGGTGGTGGCGATGGTCTCGGCGCTGTCGTCGCGCGGCGGATCGAACAGCGGCAGCAGACCGAGGAAGCGCCACTTGCCGCTCTCGTCGCTGCGCGCGACGCCCAGGGTGCGGAAGCCCTTGGCGGCGTCCGCGTCGACCTCCGCGCCGATGGTCTTCCGTTCTGCCTCGCTCGGCGCGCAGAGATCGACGATCACTTGCGGCGCGCCTTTGGTGACCTTGAAATGCGCGCCATCCCGCGCGATCTCGGCCTCGGCGCGTTTCGATACCGGATCGAAGGGGTGGAACGCCTGCACGGCATAGCCGTCGAGGCTCTCACCGGAGGGGGCGCGGGCGATGATCGCGGCGTCGATCGCATCCGGCCCGTCGCGCCGCGACGCCAGCACTGCCGCGATGAGGAGATCGTCCGCCGTCACCCCCGATGCCGGCTGCGGATGGCCGAGCGTGAGTTCGTTCTTGGTCAGCGTGCCGGTCTTGTCGCTGCACAGCACGTTCATGCCGGCCATTTCCTCGATCGAGACCAGGCGCGACACGATCGCCTTCAGCTTGGCCAGCCGCTCGGCGCCGATCGCCATGGTGACCGAGAGCACGGCGGGCAGCGCCACCGGGATCGAGGCCACTGTCAGGATCAGGG
>JAJYTL010000371.1 GCA_021793055.1 Pseudomonadota bacterium | reverse complement strand
CCATGTCTGCCCGCTCGGCGGCGAGGGTATCCGTCACCGCGGCGGTATTGGCGAGAACCTTGTTCAGATTGCGGAGGTTTTCCGGACTGACGATGCGGCCGAGGCGCGCGAGCAAGGTCTTCAGCCCCGCCACCACCTCGGGCAGGCTTTGCATCATGTCGGTGACCTCGGAGGGCTGCGAGCGAATGACCGGTGCCAGGCCACCCGGCGCGCGCACGGCCAGCGGCGCGCTCGGGGTGCCCGGCGAAATCTCCACCAGCGTGATGCCGGTAATGCCCTGAAGCCGGAGGCTCGCGACCGAATCGGTCCGCACCGGCACGTCGCGGCCGATATGGATCCTGACCTTGACCCGGCGCGAATCGCGGCGATCGATGGTGATCGAACCCACGGTACCGACCGGCACGCCGTTGAACAGAACTTGGCTACCGATGCCGAGCCCGGCCACCGATTGCGAGAAGAAGATGCGATACGCCGTGGTCCGCCCTTGCAGGCTGACCCGCCCGAGCCAGATCGCGAATCCCATGCCGCCGAGGAGCAGCGCCACGACGACGACCCCGACGACGAGATAATGCGCCTTGTTCTCCATCATCCGCTCCGGTTCAACGCATCCGGACTGAAGAAACGCGCGGCCCGGGGCCCGTGAAAATATTCGCGTACCCACGGGTGGGTTTCCGCCAACAGTTCCTCGACCGAGCCGGTTGTCAGAACATGGCGGTCGGCAAGCACCGCTATACGGTCGCAAATCGTCACCAGGGAGTCCAGATCGTGGGTGACCATGAAGAGCGTAAGGCCGAGAGTCTGCGTGAGGTGCTGGATCAAGCGATCGAAGGCCGCCGCGCCGATGGGATCGAGCCCGCCGGTCGGCTCGTCAAGAAAAAGAATCTCGGGGTCGAGCACAATGGCACGCGCGAGCGCCGCGCGCTTTTTCATGCCGCCCGAAAGCTCGGACGGGTATTTCCGGCCGTCCGCCGCCGGATCGAGGCCGACCAGCGCCAGCTTGACTGCGGCAATCTCGGCCGCGAGCGCGGCGGTCAGCCCGACATGCTCGCGAAGCGGCACCGCGACGTTCTCGGCCACGGTGAGCGACGAGAACAGCGCCCCGCCTTGAAAGAGCACGCCGAAACGCCGCTCAAGAAGCCGCCGTTCCTCGAGATCGAGCGCCGCCACGTCACGGCCGAAGACCTCGATGCGGCCGGCGCGGCGCGGCACCAGGCCGAGGATGGCGCGCAACAGCACCGACTTGCCGCTGCCCGATCCTCCGACGACGCCCAGAATCTCGTTGCGATAGAGATCGAGATTCGCGTTCTCCAGCACCAGGCGCCGGCCGAAGCCGACCGAGAGCCCGCGCACACGAACGACGACATCCCGCTCAGATGCCCATGACATCGAAAAACACCGAAAACAGCGCGTCGAGCACGATCACGAGAAACACCGACTCGACCACCGAGCGCGTGGTCTGGCGGCCGACGCTTTCAGCGCTGCCGGACACCCGGAGCCCCTCGTAGCAGCCGATCAGCGCGATGATCACCGCGAAGACCGGCGCCTTGACCATGCCGACCCAGAAATGCGTGATCGAGATATTGGCGAGCCGCTCGGTAAAGAGCGTGGGATTGATGCCAATCGCGATCCATGAAAGAAGACCGCTGCCGAACAGCCCGAGAATGTCGGCGAAAAAGGAAAGCAGCGGCAGCGAAATCACCAGGGCGATGAGGCGAGGCAGCACCAGAACCTCGATCGGATCGAGGCCGAGCGCGCGCAGCGCGTCGACTTCCTCGCCCACGATCATGGTGCCGATCTGCGCCGTAAAGGCGCTGCCCGAGCGGCCCGCCATCATGATCGCGGTCAACAGGACCCCGAATTCGCGCATGATCGCGATCGCCGTGAGATCGATCACCGCCGTGGTCGCGCCGTAGCGCCGCAGCTGCACCTCCGCCTGATAGGCGAGCACGATGCCGATCAGAAACGAAACCAAGCCGATGATCGGGAGCGCGCTGACACCGGTGGCCTCGATGTGGGCGAAGACGGCGGTGACGCGAAGCCGCCGCGGCCGCAGCGCCGTCTTGCCCAAGGTCACGATCACCTGGCCGAGGAAGTATAGGAAGCCAAGCACGCCGGTGCCGAAGGACGCGGTGGCCGCGCCGATCCGGATGAACCAGTCGGCGAGCGGCGCGGCGCCGCGCGGCGGCGGCGGCTCGGCCGCCGCTCCGGCCGCCTCGAGCTGATCGAGAAGGATATGATAGCCGGGCTTTCCGCCGGCGAAATCCACGGCAAGGCCGCGCGCGCTCAGGCGCCGGCGCGTCCGCACCAGAAGCCAGGCGCCGGCGGTGTCCATCGCCTCGACTCCGTCAAGTTCGATCCGGACCGGGCGATCGGGAAGCGCGAGATCGCGCAGCCGCTGATCGAGCGCGGCCGCATTGGCAATGTCCCAGCGCCCGCTCGGACAGAGCAGAGCCCGATCCTCTTCCGCTCGGATGATGACCGACGCCGCCATGGCTTCGAGCATGGCATTTCCCTGGGATGACGGCAAGAAAGCAGGTTGTATCGGCGGGGCTTGTAACCCGATTGTCGCGAATCGCCGCGCGCGCCGTGGGATCGGGCGGCAACGTCATTCGCCGCACGCGCGGACAACGCGGCGCGATCGGCGAATTGGAGTGATTCGATGCGTGAGGGCCGCGACGCCGCAGGACGAGCGGGATCGGCATAGGGGGCGATCATGACTGATCGCACCCCTGCCACACCACCCGGCATGCGGGTCCGCACCGGGCGGTTCGAAGAGTTGAGGTCATGAGAGCCGTGGCACTCCCAGCTTGTCGGCCCATGCCAGGTTCAGCACGCTGTTGATCGCCTTGCCGCTGTTGCGCCACCAGCGGCGGCTGTTGGCCGCCACTCTTCGCGCGACCTCGGGGTTGGCACCCAACGCCGTGAGTTCCCTGTACATGGTCTTGCCGCGCTTCCACTGCTTGAGCTGAACAACCCTCAGCCGGTGGCGCATCCACTGGTCCAGTTCCTCCCAGACCCGTGGTGTTTGCGCCAGCCGATAGTAAGCCTTCCATCCCAGGACGTAAGGTCGCAGGCGATCCGCCACATCCTGCATGCTGCGACCGCCGGAGCGGCGGGTCAGTTGCCGGATGCGTTGCTTGAACGTTTCCATCGGCTTGCTGGCCACCCTGCGCTTGATCACCTTGCCCGGCGTTGCCCAGAAGGCGTAGCCCAGGAACTTGCGACCGAACACGCTGGCCACCGCGCTCTTGGTTTCGTTGATCGTAAGCCGCAGCTTTCCGTAGAGCCGCCGGAGCAGCGCCATCACCCGTTCGCCCGC
>JAJYTL010000370.1 GCA_021793055.1 Pseudomonadota bacterium | reverse complement strand
GGCCTCTTGGCTGAGGCCGGCTTGCGTGCGAAATCGGCGAAGATTGTCTCCGAACACCTGTCGAATATCCATCCACAGGATGGACACCCATCGCGTATTTTGGCGCTACGCACTATAATACGCGGAACCTTGCCCAACCGGCTTGGCCACCGACACGTTCCAGGATCGGCGTCCCAGCTTGGGGAATGTCGGTTCTCCATCATGGGGAAACACGAGAACATCATGCCCTCTCAGCCTGCTCCTCCCATCGCCGAGACCGCGCCAACCAGCGCCCAGGTGACGGACTATGACCGGGCGCATCTGCCAACCTATCTCCGGTTGCTCGATGCTACGTCCGAGGGAGCCCCCTGGGAGGAGGTTGCGCGCATCGTGCTTGACCTCGACCCGGCGCTGGAACCCGATCGGGCGCGCCGCGCCCACGAGACGCACCTGGCGCGCGCCCGCTGGCTTACCGAACACGGCTATCGCGACCTGCTTCGCTCCCCGCGCTGACGACGGCGATCGGCGGCTCCGGCGTCAGTCTCCCATCAGACGCGTGTTTCCGGCTGTACGACGTTCCTTAACAGGCTGCGGAAAAATAGCTTGCCCGAACCGGGGTTGATCTGATTCGCTGCGCTGAGCGGAGTTGGCGGAGCGTCGGATGCGCGGACGGGATCGGCAGAGCGGCAAGTTGTTCAGCTACGTGAGTGCGGAGGCGCTGGTGCCGCAGGGGCATCCGCTGCGGGCGATCCGGGTGCTGGTGAATGCGGCACTGGATCGGCTGTCGCCCCGGTTCGAGCAGATGTATGCCAGGTCGGGCCGCCCGTCGATTGCGCCGGAGAAGCTGCTGCGGGCGCTGCTGCTGCAAGCGTTCTTCTCGGTGCGCTCGGAGCGGCAGTTGATGGAGCAGATGGCCTACAACATGCTGTTCCGCTGGTTTGTCGGGCTTTCGATGGATACGCCGGTGTGGGACGTGACGGTGTTTACCAAGAACCGCGACCGGCTGCTGGCGGGCGACATCGCCGGTGAGTTCCTGGCCGCGGTGCTGGCCGATCCGCAGGTTCGGCCGCTGCTGTCGGAGGAGCATTTCTCGGTGGACGGCACGCTGATCGAAGCCTGGGCATCGATGAAGAGCTTCCGGCCCCGCGACGGCAGAGGCGAGCCGCCGGCGCCGGGGCGGAATGGCGAACGCGACTTCCACGGCGAAACGCGCAGCAACGAGACGCACGCCTCCACCACCGACCCCGAGGCACGGCTCTATAAGAAGGCGCCCGGGCAGGCGGCGAAGCTGTGCCACATGGGGCATGTGGTGATGGAAAACCGCAACGGGTTGGTGGTGGCGACCGAGATGACGCAGGCCACCGGCACCGCCGAGCGCGAGGCGGCGCAGGTGATGGTCGAAGCGCTCGATCCTGGGCATCGCATCACGCTTGGCGCGGACAAGGGCTACGACACCAAGGATTTCGTCGCCGCGATGCGCCGCCAGGGCGTGACCCCGCACGTCGCGCAGAACACCAAGGGCCGCCGGTCGGCGATCGATCGCCGGACGACGCGCCATCGCGGCTACGGGGTCAGTGTGCGCGTGCGCAAGCGCATCGAGGAGGTGTTCGGCTGGATGAAGACGGTCGGAGGTCTGCGCAAGACACGCCATCGCGGTACGGCGCGCGTCGGCTGGATGTTCACGCTCACCGCCGCCGCCTACAACCTTGTCCGCCTGCCCAGAGTGCTGGGTGCCGCAGCGTAGCGGCACCCGGAGTCTGTCCGCCGCCAGGATTTTCGCCAGCCAGCACAGCAAAAATCAGCAAAATCACCGCCCAAAACCCCGCATGAGCACCGCCACCCTCGTCAAACACTCAGGATTCCTACAAATTTCCGCAGCCTGCTAGAGGAGAGGCGCGCGATGTCCACCGCCACGTCCGACGCCAAACTCCACGCTACCCGGCCGGGTCTGCTTACGTTCATCGCCGGCGCGCAGGGGCCGCTGATCGGGCTCATTCTGCTTGCGGTGATTTTCACCTTCGTAAGCCCGGTCTTTCTCTCGCTGCGCAATTTTCTCAACGTCGTCGACCAGGTCACGGTGCTTGGCATTCTCGCCATCGGCATGACGGCAGTGATCGTGATCGGCGGCATCGATCTTTCGGTGGGTTCGATCCTCGCGCTGGCAACGATGACGATGGGCTGGATCTATCATGATTACGGCTGGCCCTTTCTCCTCTGCATCGCCATGGGGCTTTTCGCCGGCGCGCTCGCTGGGCTGGTGAACGGGCTTCTGGTTACCATCGCCCGCCTGCCCGCCTTCATCGCCACCCTCACCATGATGTCGGTCGCGCGGGGGCTTGCCAGCATCACCACCAATGGCGAGCAGGTGGTGGGGTTTCCCGACTGGTTCACCAGCCTTGCAACGGTGCGGCATTTTCATCTGCTGTCGGCAACCGTTGGCCTCTTCATCATTCTCGCCGTGCTTGCCTTTGCCTTTCTCCGCTTGCGTGCGACCGGCCGCAATCTCTATGCGATCGGCGGCAGCGCCGAGGTCGCGCGGCTCGCGGGGATCAAGGTGCGGCCGCTGACGATCGCGGTATACGTTGCCTCCGGCCTCTTGTCGGCCGCCGCCGGCGTGGTGATGTCGGCGCGGCTTGATTCGGCGCAGCCGAGCGACGGATTGGGTTATGAACTCGACGCCATCGCCGCGGTGGTGATCGGCGGCGCCAGCCTCTCGGGCGGGGTCGGCGGCGTCGGCGGCACCATCATCGGCGTTCTGATCATCGGCGTCCTGCATAACGGTCTCAATCTCGCCGGCATCTCGCCGTTCATTCAGCAGGTGATCATCGGCGCGGTCATCGCGATCGCTGTCACCTTCGACACGCTTCGGCGCCGGGAGAACTGATCGCGGCGTCTGAACACCGGGAAGGACGGCTTCCTGGCGTAAAATTTTTGTCAACAAGGGAGTGAAACACATGCACAGACTGACCTATCTCGCAGCCGCCTCGCTACTGGTGCTTGCGACCGCCACCGCCGCGCGCGCCGATGATGTCGGCCTCGCCGTTGCCAATCTGCAGGCGAATTTTTTTAACCAGATCAAGGAAGCCGTCACCGCCGAGGCAAAGACCAAGGGCGTCTCCGTCGACACCGCCGATGCCCATGGCGACAGCGCGACGCAGGTGAACCAGATCCAGGACATGATCACCAAGGGCGTTAAGGCGCTGATCTACATCCCAGCGGGCGCGACCGCCGCCGGCGTTCCCGTGCGCGACGCGCATGCCGCCCATATCCCGGTCGTCAATGTCGATCGCAATGCGCAGGATGCGCCAGGCGACACCTTCATCGCGACCGACAGCGTTGCCGCGGCGCGAACG
>JAJYTL010000369.1 GCA_021793055.1 Pseudomonadota bacterium | reverse complement strand
CCGCCTGGCGCCGGTCGCCTTCATCGGCGGCTCGCTGGTGGCGCACGGCGGCCAGAACCCGCTCGAGGCGGCCCGCCTCGGCGCGGCGCCGCTGTTCGGCCCGCACATGGAGAATTTTGCCACCATCGCCCAGGGCATGATCGCCGCCGGCGCGGCGCGGGCGGTTGGCGACGCGGCGAGCCTCGCCGCCGCCGTCGATATGCTGCTCTCCGACGCGCCGAAGCGCGCGGCCATGGCGCAGGCGGCCAAGGCCTTCGCCGAGGGCGAAGCCGGCGTGCTCGATCGCATCCTCGACGCGCTGCGACCGTTTCTCGATCGGGCGGAACGGAAGGCCTGAGGGCCGGCGGTGCTCCTCAGGCGCCGCCTTCGATCTCCTCGCGCAGGATTTCGAGATTCAGCCATTCTTCTTCCGCCGCCGCGAGCGCTTCCTGGCGCGCGCCGAGCGTGGCCGCGGTATCGGCGAAGCGGGCCGGCTCGCGGGCATAGAGATCGGGGTCGGCGAGGCGGCCCGAGAGGACGGCGATTTCCGCCTGCAACGCGGCGATGCGGTCGGGCAGGGTTTTCAGCGCGTGCTGCTCCTTGAAGCTCAAGCGCCGCGCGGCGGCGCTCGCTTTCGCCGGCTTCGCGGCGGCCGCGCCTGTCTGGCCTTTTCCCGGCACCTTCGCCGGCGCGGCCGGCGCCCGGCCCTCGCGCTGCGCCAGCATGTCGGTGTAGCCGCCGGCATATTCGAGCCAGCGGCCGTCGCCCTCGGCGGCAATCACCGAGGTCACCACGCGGTCGAGGAAATCGCGATCGTGGCTGACCAAGAGCACGGTGCCGGGATAATCGGCGAGCCGCTCCTGCAACAGGTCGAGGGTTTCGAGATCGAGATCGTTGGTCGGCTCGTCCAGCACCATCAGGTTCGAGGGCTGGGCGAAGGCCCGCGCCAGCGCGAGCCGCGCCCGCTCGCCGCCCGACAGCGCGCCGACCGGCGTGTTGGCCTGTTCGGGGCCGAACAGGAAGTCCTTCATATAGCCGATCACGTGGCGGCTCTGGCCGCCGACCGAGACCATGTGCCCGTTATCGCCGGTGAGCGCGTTGCTCAGGCTTTGCGCCGGGTCGAGGCTGGCGCGGCGCTGGTCGAGCGTTACCGGGGCGAGGCCGGTGCCGAGACGCACGGTGCCGCGGTCGGGCGCGAGCTGGCCGGTCAGGAGATTGAGCAGCGTGGTCTTGCCGGCGCCGTTGGCGCCGACGATGCCGACACGGTCGCCACGCTGGATGCGCGTGGTGAACTCGCGCACGATCGGGCGCGCGCCATAGCTTTTCGCGACCTCGTCGGCGACGATGACGAGGCGGCCCGAAAGCTCGGCGGCGGCGGCCTCGAGCTTGGCGGTCGGGCGCAGGTTGCGCCGCGCCTGGCGCTCGGCGCGGAGCGCGTGCAGGTCGGCGAGCCGCTTCTGGTTGCGCTTGCGCCGCGCGGTGACGCCATAGCGCAGCCAATCCTCCTCCATCGCGATCTTGCGGCCGAGCTTGTGGCGCGCGGTTTCCTCCTGCGCGATCTGGATGTCGCGCCAGGGCTCGAAGGCGGCGAAGCCGCCGTCGAAGACGCGGCTCTCGCCGCGGTCGAGCCAGACGGTGACGCGCGAGAGCCGATCCAAGAGCCGTCGGTCGTGGCTGATCACCACGATGCCGGAGCGCAGGGCGGCAAGCTCACCCTCCAGCCACTCGATGCCAGGCAGGTCGAGATGATTGGTCGGCTCGTCGAGCAGCAGGATATCGGGCTCGGGCGCCAGCACATGGGCGAGCGCGGCGCGGCGGGCCTCGCCGCCGGAGAGCGCCGCCGGGTCCTCGGCGCCGCTAAGCCCGAGCCGCTCCAGCAGATAGCGCGCGCGATGGCGGTCGCCGGCCTCGGTCGCGAAGCCGGCCTCGGCATAGGCGAGTGTGGTGGCAAATCCGGACAGATCGGGCTCCTGCGCGAGATAGCGGATGGTGGCGCCGGGCTGGGCGAAGCGGCGGCCGCCGTCCGGCTGCATCAGCCCGGCGGCGATCTTCAGGAGCGTCGACTTGCCGGAGCCGTTGCGCCCGACCAGGGCGATGCGATCGCCGGCGCCGACGCCGAGCCCGGCGCCAAGCAACAGCGGCTTGGCGCCGAAGGTGAGTTCGATGTCCTGTAACAACAGCAAGGGCGGCATGGCCCCCGGATAGCACGTCCGGAGCCGGCTGTAACCGGGCATGCGCGGGCGCGGCTCATTCGCGGCCGGGCGGGGCGTGGGGCGGTCGTTCGCCGGCACAAGCCGGCGGCGGCCCGGCGCCAAATTGATCCGCGGTCCATCCGTACTCTTCCTTAGGTGCTTTTCGTCCCGCGGCGGACGATCCTGCGGAGTCATGGGGGTATCGGGCGGACGACGGGTGACAAGGCATGCTGGAAACGGACAAGGAGTTCGCCGGCTCGATCCCGGAGAACTACGATCGCTATATGGTGCCGCTTATATTCGAGCCGTACGCTGCGGATATCGCGCGACGCGCGGCGTCCTTGTCGCCAAGCGCCGTCTTGGAAACCGCCGCGGGCAGCGGGGTTGTGACCCGCGCCTTGGCACCACGACTGCCCCGGAGCGCGAGCTATATCGTAACCGACCTCAACCAGCCGATGGTCGACTACGCCGCATCGCGACAACCTCCCGTCCCTCGCATCAAATGGCGCCAGGCGGATGCGCTGGCACTGCCGTTTGAAAACGCGGCGTTCGATCTGGTTTTTTGCCAGTTCGGCGCGATGTTCTTTCCCGACCGCGCGTCTGGCTACCGCGAAGCAAGGCGGGTATTGAAACCCGGAGGGCATTTTCTCTTCAACGTCTGGGACCGCATCGAGGAGAACATCTTTGCGGACGATGTGACGAATGCGCTCGCAAAGATCTTTCCGAACGATCCGCCGCGCTTTTTGGCGCGCACGCCGCACGGTTACCACGATACGGCCACGATCCGTAATGACCTGGAGGAAGCAGGTTTCTCCCGTGTGACGATCGAGACGAGAGCCGAGCAAAGCCGCGCATCCTCGCCCCGCCTGCCTGCCGTCGCCTATTGCCAGGGAACGCTTCTTCGCAATGAAATCGAGGCCAGAGAAGCCGGAAAACTGGACGCCGCAACCGACTATGTCGCGTCCGCGCTTGCGGACAAGCACGGACGCGGCGAGGTTGCCGCCAAAATTCAGGCGCATGTGATCCTGGCTGTCGCCTAAATGCCGGGATACGCCTTTATGGGATGGCCCGCCCCTTCCTCGGCATCGGATATGATGCCGGTGCTTGAAACGGGAAAGGAACGGACCGATGTCGATTGTGATCCTTGGAGTTGATCTAGGC
>JAJYTL010000368.1 GCA_021793055.1 Pseudomonadota bacterium | reverse complement strand
CCCGGCCCAGGCGGCCTCGGCGCCGCAGACCGCCGGGCAGATCAGGCCAAGCCCTTCAGCGCTGGCGGCCGGCGCCGCCGGCAGCACGCCGGCGACCGCCGTCAAGGCGCCGTCCAAGGCCAATTCGCCGAGCGCGATCGGCAGATCGTAATGGCTGCCTTCCTTGGGCAGATCAGTCGGGGCGAGATTGACGGTGATGCGTTTCGGCGGCAGCGCGAGGCCGAGCGCGGTGAGGGCCGCGCGCACCCGCTCGCGGCTTTCCGCCACTGCCTTGTCGGGCAGGCCGAGCACGGTGAAGGCGGGCAGGCCCGAGGCCATCTGGAGCTGGACGTCCGCCGGCCGGACCTCGATACCATGGAAGACAACGGTCCTGGCCCGCGCAACCATTTCGCCTTCCGAGGCTTAGGCCTCGCCAGTCTAGAGAGCGGCGGCGGCGCTGCGCAACCGCGACGTGAGGGCCAGGTGGGAAGGGACGGCCGGCGGCTCAGGCCGCGTCGACGGCAGGCCGCGCGGCCGCCGCCGGCAGGCATACCGCCACGGTGGTACCGACATCCACCGTGCTTTCGATCCGCAGCGTGCCGCCGTGTAGCTGGACCAGCCCGTCGACCAGCGGCAGGCCGAGCCCGGTGCCGCCCTCGCGCCGCGAATAGCCGCGGGTCTCCTGCTCGAAGGGCTTCATCAGGCGCGGCAGATCGTCCGCCGCGATGCCGATGCCGGTGTCGCGGATGACGATCTCGATCCCGTCCGCGCCGGTCTGGCGCAGCCGCACCGTGACCATGCCGTCTTCGTTGGTGAACTTCACTGCGTTGGAGAGCAGATTGAGCAGAATCTGTTTCAGCGCCTGCGGATCGGCGCGGCAGGCGAGCGGCGTCGGCGGCAGGTCGGGCACGATGCGGATACGCTTCGCCTCGGCCTGGGCGCGGATCAACGGTAAGGTGGCCTCGAGCACGAGGCCGGGATCGACATCGACCGGCTCGATTTCGAGCTTGCCAGCCTCGGCCTTGGAGATGTCGAGAATGGTGGTGATGAGATCGAGGAGATGCTGGCCGGAGGCATGGATGTCGGCGGCGTATTCGCGGTAGCGCGGATGCCCGAGCGGCCCGAGGAGCTCGCGGCATTGCAGGTCGGAAAAGCCGAGGATCGCGTTCAGGGGCGTGCGCAATTCATGGCTCATGATGGCGAGGAACTCGGACTTGGCGTGACTTGCCTGCTCGGCCGCGCGGCGCGCCGCGTCGAGATCGGCGTTGCGCGCCTCGAGCTCGTTTTGCAGGCGCTGCGCCGCCACCATCAGCCCCGAAATGAAGACGACGATGCCGCCGATCAGGGACAGCAGGAGATTGCCGGTCTGCGCCGGCACCGGCGTGAACAGGCGCGCATCCGGCGGCAGTGCGAAGGCGAGGGCGGCGCGGATCGCCAATCCCAACCCCATGATGACGAACATCGCGGCGGCGATGACGGCCGGCCCTTTGAACTTTCGGATCGGGCCCCGTGCAAGCTCGTAGGCGCAGAGCAGACAGGCAAGCGACAAGACGGCCGAGATGGCGGCGATCCGGCTCGCGATATCGTCCACCACATAGGTGCGCTCGGCGAGAAAAAGGGCGAGGACGGCGGCCGCCGCGAAAGCGCCGCGCCAGCGCGGCGACCGGCCATCGAACAACCGGATGCCGTTCCACACGGCGGCCAAGCTCAACACCATGACGCCGCGGGCGATCACGACGGAAATCAGGTCGCGAAAGTCGCCGCGCAAGGCGACGCAAAGATATGCCGCGGCGAACAACGCGCTGCCGAGCGCCCAATGGCCAAGTCCCGGCAGGCCGCGATGCCCGCGCCAGAAAACGAACATCAGCAGGGCGAGGGTGATCGAGACCAGGGAATGCACGAAAAATAGCGTGCGGGTATCGAGCAGCATGAAATAGCTTTACTGCGGAATGGCTAACACAGACTTAACGGCGCTGTGTTAACCACGTAATGCGGCGCGGCCGGGCGGCCGCCGAATTCGTTTTCGTGCCGGTCCGCGTCCCCTTATGTTCGGCCGGATTCCATCGGAGACCGCCATGCCCGAAAGCCCGATCGTCCCTGGCCGCGCCGCGCCCGGCCGGCTCGCGCTCTTCCTCGGCTTCCTCAAGGTCGGCCTGCTCGGCTTCGGCGGCGTCGCCGCTTGGGCCTATCGCGTCGTCGTCGAGGAGCGCCACTGGCTCGGCGAGGAGGAATACGCGGCGCTGCTTGGCGTCTGCCAGGTCTTGCCCGGACCGAACATAGTCAACGCGGCGGTGATGATCGGCGACCGCTTCCAGGGGCTTGGCGGCGCGCTCGCGGCGGTGCTCGGCCTCATGGCCATGCCGCTCGCGATCCTGTTGACCCTGGCGACGCTGTTCGCGCGTTTCCAAGGCGTCGCCGACGTGCGGGCCGCGATCGCCGGCACCGCCTGGGCGGCGGCCGGCATCGTTATCGGCATCGCGCTGCGCATGGCGCGGCGCGTCAAGCCGAGCTGGAACGCGGCGCTGTTCGGAAGCCTGGTCTTTGCCGCGGTCGGCTTGCTGCAGCTCCCCCTGATCGCGACCGTGCTGGTGCTGGCGCCGTTGAGCGTCGCCGCGGTCTTTGCCCGGCGCCGGTTGTGACCGCCACTCTTTGGCATCTCGCCCGCAGCTTCGTCCTGGTGTCGCTGGTGGCGATCGGCGGCGCCAATGCCGTGATTCCGGAAATCCATCGCCAGGTGGTGACGGCGAACGGCTGGATGACCGACGCGACCTTCGCCAACCTTTTTGCGATCGCGCAGGCGGCGCCTGGCCCGAACGTGCTCGTCGTCAGTTTGATCGGCTGGTACGTGGCGGGGCTCGCCGGGCTCGGCATCGCGACCTTGGCGATGATCTTGCCGTCCAGCGTTCTCGCCTTCGCGATCGGCCGCCTGCTCACCCGGCTGGCCGAGACGCGCGTCGTGCGCGGCCTCAAGGAGGGCATGGTGCCGATCGCCATGGGCCTGATGCTGTCAGGCGGCGTGGTCATGGCCCGCGCCGCAGACCACCAGCTTCTCGCCGCAGCGATGACCGTTTCCGCCGCCCTGTTCGTGCTGCTCAGCCGGCGCAACCCGCTTTGGGCGCTGCTCGCCGGTGCCGCGCTCGGCGTCGCGGCGCGCCATTTCGGCCTGCCGCTCTAGCGCACGATCCGGCCCGAAAAGCGGGTTCCCTTTTTCGGGTTCACGCTCTGGTTCTGATTCACGCTCTCGCGGATTTTCCGCGGCACGGAAGCGAAACGGGCGGGCGGCCCCGTTTCCGGGGCTCCGGCCCGTTGTCGGTACGGCCCGGGCCTAGGCGGCGCGGGTTGAGGCGAGGAAGTC
>JAJYTL010000020.1 GCA_021793055.1 Pseudomonadota bacterium | reverse complement strand
GACCTTGTCTTGTTCCCACATGGCGAAGGTCGGCTTGCAGTCCTTGGTGCCATGGCTGAAATGAAGCAGGGACCAGCAGCGCACCCGGGGCCGACCGAATGTCGCGACCACCTCCTGAAACAGGTCCGTGGCCAGATATTGCCGCATCGCGCGAAGATCGGCCCATATGAAGAAGGCGGCGTAAATGTTGTCGGCGGGATCGTAAAGACAGGCGCGATGGTAGAGGCCCGGCAAGGTGTCGAACGACGGCTTTCGTGTCGCGACCCGGCTCTCGATCCAGTTGGCGTCGCGGTCTGGCGCCAACCGGACGGCATAGCGCATCGCCAGCATGGCTGTTACCCGTACTGATGTGGTCTCGCTAGCTTGCAGTTCACAACCACAGGCCGGGGTTGTGCAACCATCAAGGCCGCATGGCTTCCATGCATGAAGCACCATTCAGAAATGGCGGTAGCCCGTGCGCTCAAAGGCGAGGGCGGTTCCATCCGGCCCTTCGACCTTGACGCCGGCGCCGGCGCTGCAGCGTCCGATGCGGGTCAAGGCGACGCCAAGCTCGCCGGCGAGCGCCGCGATTTCGCCCTCGCGCCCTTGCGGCACCGCGAAGCAGAGCTCGTAATCGTCGCCGCCGGTAAGAAGTGCTGGCAGGTACTCCGGCGCCCGCGCGACCAGGGCGGCGGCCGGCGGCGAAAGCGGCACTCGCGACGCTACGATTTCGGCGGCCAGCTTCGAGGTTTCGCAAATATGGCCGAGGTCAGCGACCAGCCCATCGGAGATATCAATCGCCGCGGTGGCGAGGCCGCGCAAGCGGCGGCCGAGACCGAGCCGCGGTTCCGGCAAATCGAGCCGCTCGGCAAAATAGCGCGCGCTTTCCGCATTGGCGCCGGCCAGCGCGGCCTTGCGCGCCTGCAGGCCGAGATAGGCGTCGCCGATGGTGCCCGAGACATAGACCCCATCGCCCGGCTTCGCGCCGGAGCGCCGGAGCGCCGCGCCCGCCGTCACCGTGCCGAGCGCGGTGATGGTGAGCGTCAGCGCGCCCGGCGTCGCCGCCGTGTCGCCGCCGATGAGCGCCACGCCGAAGCGCGCCTGATCTTCCGCCAAGCCGGCGGCGAAACGCGCCAGCCAGGCATCGTCCACGGCCTCCGTCCAGGCGGCGGCGAGGAGGTAGCCGACCGGCGCCGCCCCCATCGCCGCGAGATCGGAGAGATTGACCCTGAGCAGCTTGCGCGCGATTCGCTCCGGCGCGTCATCGGGAAAGAAATGTACCCCCGCCACCATGCAATCGGTGGTGACGACGATCTCCTGGCCGGGCTCGGGCCGGATCAGCGCGGCATCGTCGGTGAGACCGAAGGCGAGCGGATAGTCCTTGGCGAGCGGTGCGAAGTAGCGGGCAATCTGCTCGAACTCGCCTGAGGTCGGCCCGCTCATGCGCTCACCCCGCGAACTCGTGCGGCCGCACCTGGTGCGCGAACCGATCCAGGACGCCGTTGATGAAGGTCGCCTCGGTACCGCTGAAGAAGGCGTGCGCGACGTCGAGATATTCGTCGATCACGACCTTGGCCGGGACGTCGGCACGAACCGCGAGCTCGGCCGCGCCGGCCCGCAGGATCGCGCGCAGGATCGCCTCGGTCCGGGGCAGCGTGCGCTCCTTCTCGAGGCAAGCGCCAAGACCGGAATCGATCTCGGCCGCGCGTTCGTGATAGCCGCGCACCACGTCGGTAAAAAGCTCGGGATCGGCGGGCGCGTAATGCACGCCTTCGATCTCCTTGCCCAAGCGCAGGGCGAGGAACTCGGCGATCACCTGCTCGACGGAAGCGCCGCCGAACTCGATCTGATAAAGAGCTTGCACGGCGGCGAGCCGCGCCGCGCTGCGCCCGCCGGCCGCCGGGCGATCCTCGGTCATGTGCCGGGCGCCTGGAACCGGCGCTTGAGCCCGATCAGCGCCAGCGCCGCGCGCGCCGCGTCGCCGCCCTTGTCGCCATCGTCTCGCTTCGCCCGCACCCAGGCTTGATCGTAATTCTCGACCGTCAGGATGCCGTTGCCGAGCGCGACCCCCTCGAGGGTCAAGGTCATCAAGCCGCGCGCGCTTTCGCCGGCCACGGTCTCGTAATGCGTGGTCTCGCCGCGAATGACGCAGCCCAAGGCGACGAAACCATCGAAGCGGTGATGGCCGTTGGCGCCGCGGGCCGCAAGGGCGAGACGGATGGCGCCGGGAATCTCCAGGGCGCCTGGCACGGCGACGCGCTCGGCCGTGCCGCCGACGCCCTCGATCGCCGCCAACGCGCCGGCGGCAAGCTCGTCCGAAAGGTCGGAATAAAACCGCCCCTCGACCAGGAGAAGATGGGGACCTGCGCTCATGCGTCTTCGTCCAGCGGGATGTCGCGCTGCTCGGCCAAGGTGAGGCCGTAGCCCTCGATGCCGACAATGGTGCGGCGACGGGTATTGGACAGAAGGATCATGCTGCGAACGCCGAGATCGAGCAGAATCTGCGCCCCGATGCCGTAGTCGCGGAGGTTGCCCGGGCGCTCCACCGGCCGCCCGAGCTTGCGCTGCACCCGATCCGAGAGCGCGGTCGGCCGCGGCTCGCGAATCAGCACGACGACCCCTCGCCCGGCCTTGCCGATCATCCGCATCGCGCCGGCGAGGACGCTGCCTTTGTTGTGGCGATCGCCGAGAACGTCCTCCAGCACGTTCAAGGCGTGGACGCGCACCAGCACCGACTCGGGACCCGAAACGTCGCCTTTAACGAGGGCGATATGCTCGGCGTACTCGACCTTGTTGCGATAGACTACCATGCGCCACTCGCCGCCGTAGCGGCTGTCGAGATCGGTCTCGACGAGGCGCTCGATCAGGCGCTCGGAGCGGCGGCGATAGGCGATGAGATCGGCGATGGTGGCGATCTTGATGCCGTGCCGCTGCGAGAATTGCACCAGGTCCGGCATCCGCGCCATGCTGCCGTCGTCGTTCATGATCTCGCAGATCACGCCGGAGGGATTGAGCCCGGCCAGCGCCGAGATATCGACCGCGGCTTCCGTGTGGCCGGCGCGGACCAGCACGCCGCCGTCGCGCGCCACCAACGGAAAGACGTGGCCCGGCGTCACGATATCCTCGGCGCCCTTCTCCGGGTCGATGGCGGCCCGGATCGTGGTCGCGCGCTCATGGGCGGAGATGCCCGTGGTGACGCCTTCCTTGGCCTCGATCGAAACCGTGAACGCGGTCTGATGGCGCGAGGCATTGTTCGGCGCCATCAACGGCAGGCGAAGCTTGCGCACGCGCTCGGCGGACAGCGCGAGGCAAATCAGCCCGCGACCGTATTTCGCCATGAAGTTGATCGCCTCGGGCGTCGCCTTTTCCGCTGGAATGACGAGATCGCCTTCGTTTTCCCGGTCCTCTTCGTCGACCAGGATGATCATCTTCCCGAGCCGGGCGTCCTCGATCACTTCGTCGATCGAGGACAGGAAGCTCGTTTCCATCAAGCACCTTCCATTTCCCTGAGCCGCGCCACGTAGCGCGCCAGGATATCGGTCTCCAGATTGACGCCGGCGTCCTCGACCAGATCGTCGAGGGTCGTCATCTGCCGCGTATGTGGGATGACGTTGACGCCGAAGCGATTGCCCGAAACCTCGTTGACGGTCAGGGAAACGCCGTCCAACGCGACGGCGCCCTTCGGAGCGATGAAGCGGGCGAGCGGCGCCGGGACCTCGAATTCGAGGCGAACCGATCCGCCTTCCTCGCGGCGGCCGACAAGCTTGGCGGTGCCGTCGACATGACCGGTCAGGATATGGCCGCCCATTTCGTCGCCGACTTTCAAGGCGCGCTCGAGATTGACCCGCGTTCCCGGCCGCCAGGCGGCCAACGCCGTCTTGCTCAAGGTCTCGGCGGAGACGTCGACCGCGAACCAGTCGGCCCCCTTCTCGACCACCGTCAGGCAAACCCCGGAACAGGCGATCGAGGCGCCGATCTCGATCGTGTCGGTGGCGAAGGCGGTCGCGATCCGGAGCCTGCGGTCACCCCGCTCGGCGATGGCGAGTACGCGGCCTACATCGGTAATGATACCTGTAAACATGGCTTCTTCTTAATCGGCCCGGGCGAAGGTTTCCAGTATATCCTCACCGAGTGCCATGACGGCGGTACGGCGAAAACGCGGCGCCAGGTTCGGTTCGGCGATGCCAAGCGCCGCCAAGGCGGCGGTGCCGTCGCCACCGAGCAGCATCGGGGCGCGAAACCAGGCGATGCCGTCGATCAGCCCGGCGCGGGCGAAAGCCGCCGCCACGGTGCCGCCGCCCTCGACCAGAAGCCGGGTAAGACCGAGCCGGCCAAGCTCCTGCAGGCAGGCGCCGATGGCGACCTTCTTGGAATCGGTCTGGATCACCCGCAGACCGCGGTCGGCCAGGGCGGCGACCCGTTCCGGCGGCGCATCGCCGGCCGCGACCACCCAGGTCGGGACGGAGCGCGCGCTCGCCACCAGGCGGCTTGCCAGCGGCAGCCGGAGGCCGCTGTCGAGGACGATGCGGACCGGAGACCGATCGGCCATGCCGGGCAACCGGCAGGTGAGATCAGGATCGTCCGCCAAGGCCGTGCCGATGCCAACCAAGACCCCGTCATGTTCCGCCCGCAGGAGATGGCCGCGGGCCCGCGCTGCCGCGCCGGTGATCCAGCGGCTGGCGCCCGAGGCGGCGGCGATGCAGCCATCGAGCGAGGTCGCGAGCTTCAGCGTGACAAGCGGCCGGCCTTCGGCCAGGCGGGTGAAAAATCCGGCGTTGAGTGCGCGCGCAGCGTCGCCGAGAAGGCCGAGTTCGACCGCGATTCCGGCCTCCTTCAGCATCTGGGTGCCGCGGCCAGCGACACGGGGATCGGGATCCTCGGTCGCGATCACGACCCGCGCCGGCTTGGCCGCGATCACGGTCCCGGCGCAGGGCGGCGTTTCGCCGAAATGGGCGCAGGGCTCCAAGGTCACGTAAAGGGTGGCGCCCGCCGCCGCGGCGCCGGCGGCGGCCAGGGCTTCGGGCTCGGCGTGCGGGCGGCCACCCGGCTGTGTCCAGCCGCGGCCGACCACGCGGCCGTCCTTGACCACGAGACAACCGACGGCGGGATTGGGCCAGCTGCGGCCGAGGCCGCGCCCGGCCAGGCCGAGCGCCGTTGCCATGAAGGCCGCGTCACGGGGCTCAGTCGTTTTCGGCACCGCCGCTCAACCGGCCGACGAAATCCTCGAAATCCTTCGCCTCGCGGAAATTGCGGTAGACCGATGCAAATCGGACATAGGCGACCGGGTCGAGGCTGGCCAGCGCGTCCATCACCATCTCGCCGACGGTTTCCGAGCTGATCTCGTTCTCGCCAGCGCTCTCCAGCCGGCGCACAATGCCGTTGATCATGCGCTCGATCCGCTCGGGATCGACCGGCCGCTTGCGCGTCGCGATCAGGATCGAGCGCGCCAGCTTGTCGCGGTCGAAGGGCACCCGCTGGCCGTTCTTCTTAACCACGGTAAGCTCGCGCAGCTGCACGCGCTCGAAGGTCGTGAAGCGGGCGCCGCAGCCGGTGCAAAAGCGCCGGCGGCGGATCGCCGTGTTGTCCTCGGTCGGCCGCGAATCCTTGACCTGGGTATCCTCATTGCCACAGAACGGACAGCGCATCCCCTTCCCCCCCTCGCCGAATCGCGATGTTTTCTCGTCTCGACCGGCCGCCGCGGCTGCGCGGCTCGGCGTCGGCTCACCCCAATTCGCGATAGATCGGAAACCGCCGGAGCAATGCCTGAACCTTCTCCCGCACCGCGGCTTCGGCGGCGCCGTTATCGCCCGCGCCCTTGGCAAGACCGTCGAGCACCTCGATGATGAAGGCGCCGACCTGGCGGAACTCGGCCACGCCGAAGCCGCGGCTGGTGGCGGCCGGACTGCCGAGGCGAATGCCTGAGGTGACGGTCGGCTTCTCGGGATCGAAGGGAATGCCGTTCTTGTTGCAGGTGATGAGCGCGCGCTCGAGCGCGTGCTCGGCATCCTTACCCTTGAGCCCCTTCGGCCGCAGATCGACCAGCATGAGATGGGTATCGGTGCCGCCCGAGACGATGGCATAACCGCCGGCCTGAAGGGTGGCGGCGAGCGTCTTCGCGTTCTCCACCACGGCGTGGCTGTAGTCGCGGAACTCGGGTTGCAGGGCCTCGCCGAAAGCGACCGCCTTGGCGGCGATGACGTGCATCAAGGGACCGCCCTGGATGCCAGGGAAAATCGCCGAGTTGATGCGCCGGCCGATGTCCTCGTCGTTGGCGAGAATCATGCCGCCGCGCGGCCCGCGCAGGGTCTTGTGTGTAGTCGTGGTCACGACATGGGCATGCGGCAGCGGGCTCGGGTGCTGGCCGCCGGCGACGAGGCCGGCGAAATGCGCCATATCCACCATGAAATAAGCTCCGACCTCATCGGCAACGCGGCGGAAGGCGGCGAAATCGATAATGCGCGGATAGGCCGAACCGCCGGCCAGGATCAGCTTCGGCTTGTGCTCGCGGGCGAGCCGCGCCACCTCGTCCATGTCGATTTGATGGGCCTCGGGATGGACGCCGTAGCTCACCACGTTGAACCACTTGCCCGACGCGTTGACCGAGGCGCCATGGGTGAGATGGCCGCCAGCCGCGAGATTGAGGCCCATGAAGGTGTCGCCCGGCTTCAAAAGCGCGAAAAACACCGCCTGATTGGCCTGCGAGCCGGAATGCGGCTGCACGTTGGCGTAGGCGCAACCGAACAGCTTTTTCGCCCGCTCGATCGCCAGCGTCTCGACCACGTCAACGAATTCGCAGCCGCCGTAATAGCGCCGACCCGGATAGCCTTCGGCGTACTTATTGGTTAGAACCGAGCCCTGCGCCGCGAGAACTGCAGCGCTGACGATGTTTTCCGAGGCGATCAGCTCGATCTGCTCGCGCTGCCGGCGAAGCTCACCCTGCATGGCCTGGAAGACTTCCGGATCCTGCGCTTCGAGGCGGGCGGCGGGCGGCAGCGCCGAAGGCCGGGCCGAAGGGGCGGTGGAAAACGTCATCACTGACCTCCGTCGTCAGGGGAAAGCTTGGCCACGCGCCTGACATGCCGTCCGCCGGCGAAGGCCGTGGTCAAGAAGGTCTTCAGGCAGTCGCGCGCCGTCTGAATTCCGAGGGTCCGGGCACCGAGCACCAGCACATTGGCATCGTTATGTTCGCGGCTCAAGCGGGCGGTGGACACGTCGTGGCAGAGCGCGGCGCGAACCTTGCGCTCGCGGTTGGCGGCGATGCTGATGCCGATCCCCGTGCCGCAGATGGCGACGCCGAACTTCGCTCGGCCGGCGGCGATGGCCTTGGCGAGCGCCTCGCCATAATCCGGGTAATCGACCGAATCCGGGCCGTCGGTGCCGAGATCGAGAACGTCGAAGCCCATGCCCCGGAGATCCTCCGCCAATACGGACTTCAAGGGGAACCCTGCGTGATCCGCCGCAATAGCAACAATATCCCGAGGCATGGCGGTCCACATCCGACGCTTAACTGAGGGAGGCGCGGTTCATACCACATCTCGGTGCCGATGGCCAGGGGTCCACAAACCACGGGCAAACCAGGCAAAACGCCTCAATGAACATAACGTGATATTGCATATAATATACTGTCTGAAAGCTTCGTAGAATAAAGCATGCCTCTTAAATTAAGCCGCCGAACCGCCAAATCAGCGCATAGTGGCGGCGAGGATTAAGCCGCCAACGTCGCCACAGAACAGCGTTGCCAAGTTTGACATACCGAGTTCAATATGTAGATTGTACTAGGCGGTCCTGCTTCGCCACCTTCAAAGTAGTGCGGGGGATAGTTCACGATGGCAGACCAAGTCGGAAATTCAGAGGATGCGAATCAACTTCTTCGTTTTGCGGCGGAGATCGTTTCCGCCTACGTCAGCCGAAACGACGTTCCGACGACGCAACTCACGGAGATTCTAAAGGCCGTTCATGGGACGCTCAACGCCCTGCGGCGCTACGAGGAAGACGGCGCGGCCCTCAACACTGCCAAGCCGGCGGTTCCGATTCGAAAATCCGTGACGCCCGACTACATTATTTGCCTCGAAGACGGCAAAAAGCTGAAGATGCTGAAACGCTATCTCCGGTCCACCTACCACATGACGCCCGACGAATACCGCGCGAAATGGAACCTCGGACCCGACTATCCGCTGGTGGCACCGAACTATGCTCAGCAACGCTCGGCCTTCGCCAAGAAAATCGGCCTCGGCCGCAAGGGCCGGTCGGGTTAGCGCCGGAATATCGATCCGCCGCTCGTCTCTTCCCGGCGCCCAGCCAGGGCCGGCCTCGCCCCGCGCCCCGCGCCGGCGATCTGGGACGGATAAAGGGGATTCCATGCTTACGGTTGGTCAGCAGTTTACGCTGCAACGCGAGGTGCGGCCCGAACACACCGCCGATGTCTTGGGCAACCCCGGCGTGATGGTGCTCGGAACGCCGATGCTAGTGAGCTTCGCCGAAGTCGCGTGCCATCAACTCCTTCTGCCGCACCTCAAACCCGGCCAGGGGACGGTCGGCACGGCGGTGAACATCCGCCACATCAAGGCGACGCCGCTCGGCATGTCGGTCACCATCGTCGCGACGCTGCGCGAGGTCGACCGGCGGCGTTATCTGTTCGACGTCGAAGGCCGCGACGCGCGCCATCAGATCCTCTCCGGTCAGCATGAGCGCTTCGTGCTCGAGCTCGCGCCCTTTCTCGCCGGCTTGCAGCAGCCGGCCTGAATCCGAACCGTTCAACACGCGATGATTTCCGGTCGGATCGCCCCAAAATCATGCCCCTGCGCTGCCTCGGCAACTCGGAGCACGATCCGGGACAGTGAATCCACTTTTCGAGAGGTCTAGTCGGCGAGGGCCGCCGCCGGCAGGCCGCGCCCGCGTGGCGGCTTGCCGAGAAGAAGGATAAACGGCAGCACCGCGAGCGAGAGGTACATCATCAACCGGAAGTCGTCGATATAGCCGATCATTGCCGCCTGGCGCGTCACCTCGGCGTTCAACATGGTGAGGCCGGAGGCGGTATGCAGATTGAACAGGTGCTCGACCAGCGGCAGACGAAACATCGGGTTGAAGGGCGTCGCCACGGCACCGATGGTCGCGTGGTTGATCTGCGTGTTGCGCTCAAGCAGCGCGGCGACGATGGAAATGCCGACCGAACTGCCGATATTGCGCAGCAGGTTGTAGACGCCCGCCCCCTCGGTGCGGCGCTCCGGCGCCAGGGTCGAGAAGCCGACGGTCGTCAGCGGCACGAAGACGAAGCCGAGGCCGAAGCCCTGCACGACGCCGCTCGCAAACACCTCCCACGGCAGGATGTAGAGCGAGAAGGTCGACATCCACCACAGCGCGACGGCATTGAGGGCAAAACCGAAGACAAGCAGGAAACGCGGCTGCACCGGGCCGATGATGCGGCCGACGATCATCATCGCGATCATGGTGCCGATGCCGCGCGGCGCCAGGAGGAAGCCGACCGTCACCACCGGATAGTTCAGAAGCTCCTGCATGAACGGCGGCAACAGCGCCATGGTGGCGTAGAGGATCATACCGACGACAAAGATGAAGATAAGGCTGAGCGAGAAATTCCAGTCGCGAAACAGGCTCGGGCTGATGAACGGCCGCTCGGCGGTGAAGGTGTGGACGAGAAAGGTATAGAGGCAGAGTGCCGCGATGATGGCCTCGATGACGATCTCATAGGAGCCGAACCAATCGAGCTGCTGGCCGCGGTCGAGGAACATCTGCAGCGCCGCGACGGCGATGCTGATGGCGAGAAAACCGAACAGATCGAACTTGAGGCGGACGTTCCGCGCCGTCTCCGAAACGTAGGAAGCGATCACCATGAAGCCCAGGATGCCGACCGGAACATTGATGTAGAAAACCCAGCGCCAGCTATAGTTCTCGGTCAGCCATCCGCCGAGGGTCGGGCCGAGAATGGGCCCGAGCATGATGCCGACGCCCCAGATCGCCATGGCTTGGCCGTGCCGCGACGTCGGATAGTTGTCGAGCAGCGTCGCCTGCGAGAGCGGTACCAGCGCCGCGCCGAAACACCCCTGGATGATGCGGAAGACGACCATTTCCGTCAGCGAGCCGGCGATGCCGCAGAACATCGAGGCGACGGTGAAGCCCACGACCGAAACGAGATAGAGGCGCTTGCGCCCGAAGCGCGCGGCAAGCCAGCCGGTCGGCGGCGTCATGATCGCGGCCGCGACGATATAGGACGTCAAGACCCAGGTGATCTGGTCGAGGGTGGCGGAAAACGCCCCTTGCATATAGGGCAGCGCGACGTTCGCGATGGTCGTGTCCAGCGCCTGCATGATCGTCGCCAGCATGGTGCCGAAGGTGATCATAGCGAGCTGAAAGCGGGGCTGCCCGGCCCCGCCGCTCACGGCCCGGTCGGTCATCGGCCGATGCCGAACCAGCCGAGAATGTCGCTAAGAAAGCCGGGCAGCGGATAATGGTGCTTGGTATCGATGGTGGCGACAACGCTCATGCCGGCGCGCAATACCGGGCCGTTCGTCGCCGGCACGATGTCGAGGCGGAGGGGAATCCGCTGCACCACCTTGACCCAGTTGCCGGATGAATTCTGCGGCGGCAGCAGCGAAAACTCCGAGCCGGTCGCCGGGCTGATGCTTTCGACCTTGGCCTTCCACGTGCGCCCCGGGTAGGTATCGACGGTAACCGTCGCATCCTGCCCCGGCACCACATGGGTCAGCGCGGTCTCCTTGAAATCCGCCCGCACCCAGACATGGCCGGTTTCCGCCAAGCTGAACAACGGCACGCCAGCCTGGACGAAATCGCCGGGCCGAATCTCCGGCACGCGGGTCACGATCCCCGCCGCCGGTGCGCGAACCACCGTGTAGCTGAGATTCAGCGCCGCCTGGTCGCGCCGCGCCAGGGCCTCGCGATAAAGCGGATAATCGGTTACCGGCGCGTTCACCTTGCCGGCCAGTTGGGCAAGAACCTCGGCGATCTGCCCTTGCACGACGGCGACCTGCTGCTCGGCGACCACCAAGCCGTGCTGAGCGGCGTCGAAGCTTTGCTGCGAGGTCGCGCCGCGAACCAGCATGTTCTTCTGGCGCATGAACTCGCTCTGGCGGAAGGCAACCGTTTCCTCGGCCGCCTTGAGTTCCGCCTCCCGCGCCTGGTAGGCGGCGCGCAGCGCCGCAATCTTGTCTGGCACCGCCGCCAAGGCCGCCGAGGCCTGATCGAGCGCAATCTGATAAGTCGCGGGATCGATGCGGAAGAGAACCTGCCCGGCGGCGACTTTCTGATTGTTGGCGACGTCGACCGCGCTCACCTGACCCGAGATCTGAGCGTTGATCCGCACCATATCGGTCCGGATATACGCGTCCTCGGTCGAAACGTAGCGCCCGCCGGTGATATAATAGTAGCCGCCGCCGATCAGCAGCGCGAGCGGTGCCAGCAGAAGAAGGCCGATCCGGACCAACGGCCGCCGCGCACGGCTAAAACCGCGAAGGCCGGCGATCTTGCTGTCGGTCGGCGAAAGCGTATTGACTGCGTTCATGTGACTTTCGACGTTTCCTGAGACACGGCTCCGGCCGCGGCGAGGCGGACCGGAAAGTCCGCGCCCGTCACGGCGTCTTGCGCAACCGCGCCCGACGCCAGACAAGCCATGAGATTAGCCTTGATTTTCAGCATCGTATCGACCAGGTCCTCCTGCTCTTCGCGGCTCAAGCCGGACAGCGCGTCGGCCTTGGTGCGTTCGGCGGCGCGGGCGATCCCCTCGATCACGGGCGCCGCCCGCGGCGTGAGAAATATCTGCTTCGCGCGGCGATCGCGCGGGTCCGGACGCCGCTCGATCCAGCCGGTGGCTTCGAGCCGGTCGAGAAGCCGGCCCAGGGGCGCCGTTTGCATCTCAAGGACATCGGCGAGAAAGACCTGATTGGCGCCCTGATAGCGGCGAAGAAACGAGATCACCCGCCACTGCGCGCGTGTCAATCCGAGGGCGCGGACACGGCTGTCGAACACCTTCCGCATCAGGCGCGAGACATCGTGGACGGCAAAACCGAAGCTGCGATCAAGCGGCTCAGGCATTAAGAACCCTTGGTTATTATCGCCGCGACATATAATCCCCGAGGGTTTAAGAAACAATGTATATTTTCGGATGCCTGCTCCGCGCCGGAGGCATGCCGACAGGCCGTTGATATACAATATTTTTCGACTGAACTTGGCGGCGCGGCCCGACATCGGCACAAGCTTGCGCAATAGCCGCAAACCGCCCGCCGGCCTGCAATTAGCTTTCGACTTTTCCGCTAAACCCGCAGAAACTCGCGCAGCACGCTTGCCGAAACGCGCCTTGTCGCGCGGGCCTCGGCGGCGATCCGCGGGGTGGCGGCGTTGCAACGGGATCGCGAACCCAATCGCAAGTCTGATCGGAGGAGATTGCCTGATGGATGCCTATATCGTCGATTTTATCCGCACGCCCTTCGGCCGTTATGGCGGCGCCCTGGCGCCGGTACGTGCCGACGATCTGGCGGCGATCCCGATCCGCGCCTTGATGGCGCGCCACGGCAACATCGACCCGGCGGCGATCGACGACGTGATAATGGGCTGCGCCAATCAAGCCGGCGAAGACAATCGCAACGTCGGCCGCATGGCGGCGCTTTTGGCCGGCCTGCCGCCGAGCGTGCCCGGCGCCACGATCAATCGGCTTTGCGCCTCGAGCCTCGACGCCATCGGTTTCGCCGCGCGCACGGTCAAGGCCGGTGAGGCCGATCTGATCATCGCGGGGGGCGTCGAATCCATGTCGCGGGCGCCCTTTGTCATGGGCAAGGCCGAGCAGCCCTTCTCGCGCAAGTGCGAAATCTTCGACACGACGATCGGCTGGCGCTTCGTCAATCCGCTGATGAAGAAGCAATACGGCATCGATTCGATGCCCGAGACGGCGGAAAACGTCGCCGAGGCCTATCAGATCAGCCGCGCCGACCAGGACGCCTTCGCGCTGCGCAGCCAGCAACGGGCCGGCGCCGCCCAGGCCAGTGGCCGCCTGGCCGAGGAAATCACCCCGGTCATGATCGCGCAGCGCAAGGGCGCGCCGATCGTCGTCGACCAGGACGAACACCTGCGGCCCGGCACCACCTTGGAGCAGCTCGCCAAGCTGCCGGCGCCCTTCCGCGACGGCGGCTCGGTGACCGCCGGCAATGCCTCGGGCGTCAACGACGGCGCGGCGGCGCTTCTCATCGCCTCGGAAGCCGCCCTCGCGAAGCACGGCCTGACCCCGATCGCCCGCATCACGGCGGCCGCCTCGGCCGGCGTCGAGCCCCGGGTCATGGGCATCGGGCCGGATCCGGCGGTGCGTCGCCTGCTCGCCCGCACCGGCCTGAAGGTCGCCGATTTCGAGGTCTTCGAGCTCAACGAGGCCTTCGCCGCCCAGGCGCTCGCCGTCATGCGCGAGCTCGGCATCGCCGACGACGCCGATTACGCCAACCCGAACGGCGGCGCCATCGCGCTGGGACACCCGCTCGGCGCTTCGGGCGCCCGCATCGCCGGCACCGCCGCGCTCGAGATGAAGAAGCGCGGCGTCAAGCGGGCGCTCGCCACCATGTGCGTCGGCGTCGGTCAGGGCGTCGCCCTGGCGCTGGAGGCGGTGGCCTGAGCCCGGCCGCTGCAGCGGCCGGGAGAAGCGTCGGACGGCGGCGGCTCAGCGGGCGCTGATGCCGCCGTCGATGACGAGCTCCGCGCCAGTTACGAACTTGGATTCGTCCGAGGCGAGGTAAAGCACGCCATAAGCGACGTCGTTCGGCTCGCCGACGCGGCCCAAGGGCACCTGCCGGGCGAATTTTTCGAGGGCGCGCTCAGCGCCGACCGCCGCCTTGAAGGAATCCAGGATCGGCGTGTCGATGAAGGTCGGGTGAACCGAGTTGCAGCGGATGTTGTCGCCATTCTTGGCGCAATGCAGCGCCACCGACTTGCTGAGCAGGCGCACGCCCGCCTTGGCCGAGTTATAGGCCGCCATATTGGCGCCGCCGATAATGCCGGCGATCGACGAAATATTGATGATCGAGCCGCCGCCGCTTTTGCGCATCGCGGAGATGGCGTGCTTGCAACCGAGAAAGACGCTGTCGAGATCGACCGCGTGGACATGGTGCCATTCCTCGAGCGTGATCTGCTCGACGTCCTTGGTTAGGCCGATGCCGGCACTGTTGAGCAGGATGTGAAGCCCGCCGAAGGCCTCGACGGTGGCGGCGATGGCGGCCTGCCAGTCGGCTTCCTTGGTGACGTCGAGCCGGACGAAGCGCGCCGCCTCGCCGATCTCCGCGGCGACCGCCTTGCCAGCCGCCTCGGCGATATCGGCAACCATCACCCGAGCGCCTTCCCGCGCCAAGAGCAGCGCCGACGCGCGCCCGAGGCCCGAAGCCCCGCCGGTGACCAAGGCAACCTTTCCCGCAACCCGTGCTGCCACGATGTCTCCTCCTTCTCGATCTCTTAATAATGACTGCCGAATTACAATGCCGACCGAACCGTCGCCAATCTAACAGGAACCGCGGCCACGACAACCGTGCCGGTCGCGCGGGCGCGACCCGAGGCGCGGGCAGGTATTACCGAGGGCATCGCATCCCGAGCGCACAACCTATGCTCGCTCTTCCCCATTTCCCGGCAAATGCGCGATACTGCCGCCGCCGGAGGCCGCTTGCCGAGCGAGGGCCGGCTCGCCATTTCCGAAAAGACATCGAGGGGTTCGGAGGAGCAATGGAGGCTTTGGAGTCGTTGTTGTCGCGCGCCTCGTGTCCCGTTCTCGCGGACCCGGCACCGGACGGGGCGGCACTTGAGCGCATTCTCGCGGCGGCCGCGAGCGCGCCCGATCACGGACGGCTGCGGCCCTGGCGTTTCCTGCTGGTGCGGGGCGCGGCGCGCGGGCGCCTTGGCGAGGTCCTCGCCGCGGCGTTCCGCCGGCGCGAGCCGGAGGCCCCCGAAGCCCTGGCCTCCAAGGAGCGGCAAAAGCCCTTGCGGGCGCCGTTGATCGTGGTCGTCGCGGCGGCGCAGCGCGAAGCCGCCAAGGTCCCGGCCATCGAGCAGATCGCCGCTGCTGCTGCTGCCGCCGAGAACCTGCTGCTTGCCGCCCATGCCTTGGGTTTCGGCGGCATGTGGCGAACCGGTTGGCCGGCCTATGACGTCGGTGTCAAGGCGGCGCTCGGTCTCGCGCCAAGCGACAGCGTGGTCGGCTTTCTCTATCTCGGCACGCCGGGCCAGGCGCTGCCACCGCGGGCGGAACCGAAAGTTGCCGATTTCGTAAGCGAATGGCACGGATGATGAGCCGGCCGTCAGGAAGCAAGGAAGAACGTCATGCGGGATGCAAAGCGAGAGAACGGCGCCGAGCCGGCTGACCTCGACCGTTATGGCGCGGGCACCTCGCGCCACCGGGCGTCTTGACGCGGCCGTCCGGAACCCGAGTGCCCCACGTGTTATCCGCAACGCGCGCGAAGCCGCGCCTTGCGCCCCTGGCTTGGGCCGCGGCGTTGGCGCTCGCCGCCGGACTTAGCGGTTGCGTGCTGCCGCCGGCGCCGGATCGGGCCCGACGCCCGGCCGCACCGGGCGAACCGGCCGCGCCATCGGTGGCTTGCCTGCCGGCGGCGCAACGATCCGGCGCCCAGGCCTGCCCGGCGGCCGATTCGGCTTTCGCGCGCGGCTTGGCCGCGTGGCGGTCGCGAGCCGGGGACGCTGACGCCATCCGCTGGTTTCGCCACGCTGCGGCACAGGGAAATGGCGCCGCGGCTTATTTTGTCAGCATCGGCTACGCCGAGGGCCGCGGCGTCCGTCGCGATCCCGCCAAGGCCGGCTCATGGCTCAAGCGAGCCGCCGCGCTTGGCGACGCGCGGGCGGAATATTTCGTCGGCCTTGGCTACACCAACGGTCGGGCGCGAACGGGCGGCGGCGGCGACGGTCTCGCGGTACCGCGAAACGACGCCATAGCCGCACGCTGGTACGGCAAGGCGGCCGATCAGGGCAATGCGCCGGGCCAATATATGCTCGGGCTCTCCTATGCCTTGGGATGGGGCCTGCCGGAGGATGAGGTGGCGGCCTATAAGTGGCTCTGGCTCGCGGCGAAAGCCAAATACGGCCCGGCCGAAGGCGCCTTGGCGACGCTCGGTCCGCGTCTCACGGTACTGCAGCGCGCCCACGCCGCGGCGATGGCGCGGGCATGGCGCCCGCAACCGCCCGGCACGTTCGCGGACCCGCCAACGGTGCGTTTCGTGCAGATGACCCTGGCCCGGCTCGACTTCGATCCGGGACCGATCGACGGCAAATTCGGACCGCGCACCGAAGGCGCCATCGCGGCCTACGAGACAAGCCTCGGCGAGCACGGCTCGGGCCATCTCACGGCCAAGGTCCTGAAGCGGCTAGAGGCCGCCGCCGAGCAACCGATCGCGAAACGAAAGCAAGCGTTTGAAGGTGTCTGGTAAGCCCATGACGTGCCATCAAGGTCACAATTGTGACCTAAAATTGCGTCTTCGCTCAAAACGCCTTTCCGGTCTAGAATCACCGCCATGGAGCCTGCCACAGCCGGGGCATTTGCAATGAAAATGCGACGCGCGCTGCGGTTCGCGTTGGTGCTGGCGGGCCTTGCCCTCGGCGGCTGCGCGCTGCTGCCTCCGGCGCCGCCGGCGGAACACCCGCGCGTGGCGCGCCTCGAGCGACACGCGGTTCCGACCCCGAGACCCTCACCGCTCCACAGGCCTATTTATCCGATGACCCTGGCCCCCCACATTCTTATCGGCCTCCGGCCGGATCAGGCGGCACTGATCGTCGGCCGGCCGAAACGAATCAGCGAGGAGCCGCCGGCGACGGTCTGGAGTTACGGCGACAAGACCTGCGGCCTGCGGATTTTCTTCTATCCCGAGTTGAAGACCGAAACGCCGAAGGCGCTGGCGGTGACGGTCGACACCAAAAATCCCTCCCCCGCTGCGAGAGGTGCCTGCTTTGCACATATCCGAGCACACGCCCATGGCTGAGGCGTCCCCTGCCCTGCACAAGCGCTTTTCCATCGCCCTGGTCGACGACGATCCGCTGTTCCGCGAAGCGCTCGGCCAGAACCTGATCGACAGCGGCTTCGACGTGGCGCATTTCGCGAGCGGGCAGGCGTTCCTCGACACCGTGGCCAGCGGCCGCCACAGCGACCTCATCCTGCTCGACTGGAAAATGCCGGAGATGAACGGAATCGAGGTCTTGCGCCGCCTGCGCAAGCTGCCGCGAAGCGCGCCGGTCATCTTTCTCACCTCGCTCGGCGACCAGGTGTACGAGGAGGCGGCACTCGCCGGCGGCGCTATCGACTTCATCGAGAAATCGCGCAGCTTCACCATTCTCCTGCGTCGCATCGAGCTGCGCCTCGGCGCCGACGGCGACGCCGAGGGCGAGCCGGCCGGCGGCGGCGAGGAAGGCAAATGGTTCCGCCGCGGCGCTCTGGAGCTCAGGCTCGATTGCAGCCGTGCCTATTGGCTGTCGCAGCCTGTCGATCTCACCCTGACCGAATTCCGCATGGTGCATCGCCTAGCGGAGCAGGCCGGCACGGATATTCCCTATCGCGACCTCTACGACATCGTGCACGGCAAGGATTTCGCGGCCGGCGCGGGCAACGAGGGCTACCGCACCAACGTCCGCACCTTCATCAAGCGCATCCGTCAGAAATTCGGCGAAATCGATGGCAATTTCAACCGCATCGAAAACTATGCGGGCTTCGGATACCGGTGGCGCCGCGAGTCCTAAGCGCGCCACCACCGAACCGGCGCGCTCGCGCCTCCTGCGGTCGCTGGCGACGAAGCTCGTTCTTCTGATCGGGATTTTCGCGGCTGTTCCGCTCATCCTTTACGCCCACTTCCAGGCTGCGGATCAGGCCAAGCAGGCGCTCGTTCTGCGCAGCATCCGCAATCAGGGCAGTCTGATCGCGATCGCGCTGCAGCCGGTGCTCGCGCGCTTCACCGGCAGCACCGTGCCGGAGCTTCGCGACCTTCTGTCCGATCTCGCCACCGGCCAGACGCGCATTCGCCTGCTGTTGCGCCCGACCGGACTTTCCGGCCCGAAAGCCTTCTACTTCATCGCCGCCGCGCCGCCGATCGGAAGGACCAACCTCGAGGCCGAGCGCACCGACCTGATCAGCACCGGCATTTTCGATCAGCTGCGCAATACCTGCGACGGCGGCGGGCCGGTCGCGATCCGCTACACCAATCCGAACGGCCAGCAGGAGGTCCTGACCTCGGTTACGCCGCTCAATCTGAAGACCGGCTGCTGGGTGGTGGTGACCTCGCAGCCGAGCATCGGATTCCTCGGCTCGTCCCTCGGCCGGCCCTATTGGCAAACGCCCGAGCTTCGCATCGCCGCCATTGTCTATCTTCTCATGGTGCTGATCGTGCTGTCGCTCTTCTTCAGCATCTGGCGCAACCTGTCGCACTTCAGCCGTCTCGCGCGCCGCATTCAGGCGGGCGGCGGCGACGGCGATTCCTTCGCCGCCCGCAACCGCATCCCCGAGCTCACCGGCGTCGCCCAGGAATTCGATCAGATGGTGGCGCGGCTGCGCGGTTCGGCGGAATCCATCCGCACCGCCGCCGAGGCCAACGCCCATGCCTTCAAAGGCCCGATCGCGGTCATCGCACAGTCGCTTGAGCCGCTTCGGCGATCGCTCGACCGCGGCGACCAGCGGGCGCACCGCGCTTGCGAGCTCATCGGACGCTCGCTCGATAAGCTCGATACCCTGGTCAACGCCGCGCGCCGCGTCGACGAAGCGATCGCCGAGACGGTGAGCCCGCCGCGCTTCGAGATCGATCTGTCGCGCCTGAGCGAGCAGCTCGCGGCCGACGCCGTTCCCGCCGCGCAAAGCCGCAACGTCGTCCTGCGCCACGAAATCCAGCCCAAGATCCGCGTTCGCGGCGGCGAGGAGATGCTGGAAATGGTGGTCTCCAACCTGCTCGACAACGCGATCAGCTTCTCGCCGCCGGGCGGCGTCGTGCGCATCACCTTGCGGCGAGCCGGACGCGATGCCCGGCTGGTGGTGGAAGACGAAGGGCCGGGCGTCGATCCGGCCCATATCGACGAAATCTTCGACCGCTATTTTTCCCACCGGCCGGGATCGAGCTACGACCTCGGCGGCGCCGGCGACGATCTTCCCGGCAAGCAGCATTTCGGCATTGGCCTCTGGCTGGTGCGGCGCAACGTCGAGGCCCTGGGCGGCCGCGTGGTGGCGAAAAACCGGCCGGAACGGGGCTTTCGCGTCCAGATCGTCCTGCCCACCTTCTAGCGCCCGATGATTTTGCCTCGAAGCGATCCAAAAATCATGCCCAGGCGCCGTCCTGACGGCTTGAGGCATGATCTTGCCCGAACAGCCAATCCGGTTTTCGGGATTCCGCCGCAAGCCCCGACGGCGAGTTGCAAAATCGCACCCACCATGTCACAAGACGCGATGACAAATCTGTGGTCCGCGTGGCAATTTTCGGACTAAGTATTTATTTTATCAGGAATATCCGTAATTTTAAGGCGCTGTAGCGGCGCCTTGGTTCGGCCAGGACAGCCGTGGCTCGCCAATTTTTGGAGGAACATCATGCGAGGCCTGAGAGTCCCCGTCGTCGCCGTGCTGCTGCTCGCGATGAGCGTCGGCGTCGGCGCCTGCAGCAACATGAACTATCAGCAACAGCGGGCTTTGTCCGGCGGCGCGCTCGGCGCCGGCGCCGGTGCCTTGATCGGCGGACTGGCGTCAGGCAGCTGGCTCGCGGGCGGCCTGATCGGCGCCGGTGCCGGCGCCGCCATCGGCGCGCTGACCACCGACCGCCAAGTCCATGTCGGCAACTGAGCGCGATCTCGGCTGAAGCCAGGGCCCGCACGCCTCCCGCAGCCACCGGCATCAGCACCCGAGGCCGGGGCCGGTAAAAGTCTGCCGGCCCCCGTGCCCTCCCGCGGCACCGGCGATCCCAACAGGCGCCGCCGAGGCCGAGACCCGGCGCGGCTGTGGGCGGCGCGCGGTTTCAAAGCAAAGAAATCTCTGCCTTCATCGTCCCGGCTCCGCACCAATGAGCGGGCGCGAAGGCTCCGCCCGCCGCGCGGGCAGACGGCGCTTTGTGGCACCTAGGGGGACCATGTAGCTTCCGGCGGAATTGAAGGAATTCGTGCTGCTCGCCTACGGCATTGTCGTCGATGTTGTGGTCGCGGGGCTGATCTTCGTCATGCTGGTGGTGCTGATTTTTTCCTTCATCGATGTCGTCGAAGCCACCTACCGCATGATCCCGTTGCTCAAGACGACGGCCTTCGAGGAGGCCGATTTCCGCCTCCTGGTGGAGAACGTGCTCGACGTTTTCATCGTTATCGAACTGTTCGGCACCTTCGCCGAATACGTGCGAACTAAATACATCCGCATATCCGGCCTTCTCGATGTCGCGGTGGTGTTCACGCTGCGGGAAATCCTGGTCAAGCTCTATGCCCAGAGCTTCAGCGTCAACGACCTGATCGGGCTTTGCGTGAT
>JAJYTL010000367.1 GCA_021793055.1 Pseudomonadota bacterium | reverse complement strand
TGTCGCCGGTGCCGAGCGGCCGCGCGGGCGCGGCGACGGCGCGGCCGATAAATGGGGGGAAGATGACGACGAAACGATGGAAAAACCGGCCGGAAGGGTCCACCTGGGGCGACTTCGGTGCCGACGACCAGCTCGGTCGGCTCAATCTTCTAACCCCGGAAAAGGTTCGCCAGGGCGTCGCCGAGGTGCGCGAGGGGCTGGTCTTTTGCCTCAGCCTGCCGCTCGATTATCCGGGCGGCGCGAAGCTCAATCCGCGCCGCTCGGGGCCGGTGCTCTCAGCCACTGGGCCCGCGGATCGACCGCGTTACAACTACCCGACCGCGATCGAGGACGGCAAATACACCGACGTCGTTTCCGACGACCGGGTCCTCCTGACGCTGCAATATTCGACGCAATGGGACAGCCTCGCCCATGTCGGCGGCCGCTTCGACGTCGATGGCGACGGCGAGTTGGAAGCAGTCTATTACAACGGCTTTCGCGCTGGCCGCGACGTGCTCGGGCCGATCGATTACGACGCGGGCGGCGTGCCACGGACGGGCGAGATCGGCGCCAAGGCGCTCAGCGTCGCCAATATGGCGGCCAAGGGCGTACAGGGACGCGGCGTCCTGGTCGATCTTCACGCGCATTTCGGCCGCGCCCGCAAGGTCGTCGGCTACAACGATCTCATGCAGGTGCTGGAGGCGGATCGGGTCGCGGTGGAGACGGGCGATCTGCTCTGCCTGCACACCGGATTCGCGGAGATGGTTCTGGAGATGAACCGCGATCCCGACATGGCGGTATTGAATGCCGCCTGCGCCGTGCTCGACGGGCGCGACAAGCGGCTCCTGCGGTGGATCAGCGATAGCGGAATCGCGGCCTTGATCGCCGACAATTACGGTGTCGAGGCGATTCCCTCGCTGCCCGGCGGCGAAGACCATCACGCGATGCTGCCCCTGCACGAGCATTGCCTGTTCAAGCTCGGCCTCAATCTCGGCGAGCTCTGGCACCTGAGCGAGTTGGCCCGCTGGCTGCGCTCCAATAAGCGCGACCGCTTTCTCCTCACCGCGCCGCCACTTCGGCTGCCGGGCGCGGTCGGCTCGCCGGCGACCCCGATTGCGACTGTCTAAGAAGCGCCGGAATTGGATTATATAAAACATGAGAAAATATCTGTAATTTATTGTGATATAAACAATAAACCCCTCACTTCATTAAATGAAGTCACGCTTCGATCCGCGGCGGGCACGATGACGCAAGGGACATGAGATGGGCTTGCAATCGGAATTTCTCGGCACCCTCCGCATCGAGGTGGGCGACAGCCACTTTCTGAACGACACGCCCGCGGGCTGGCGGCGGGTCGACGTCTTCCGCGGCGGCACCTTCGTCGGCCCTCGGATCAACGGCCGGATCTTGAGCGGCGGGTCGGATAACCTGTTGCGCCGCGCCGACGGCGCGCTGCAGCCCGACGTGCGGCTCACGGTGAAGACCGACGACGACGCGGTCATCCTCATCACCTATCGCGGCATCCGCCACGGTCCGCCCGAGGTCATGGCCCGCATCGCGGCCGGCGAGATGGTGAGCGGCGATCACTATTATCTCCGCAGCGCGCCGTTCTTCGAGACCGGCGCCGCGAAATACGACTGGCTGAACCGGATACTGGCCATCGGGGTCGGCCGCCGCGAGCCCGACGCCGCCGTATACGAAATTTACCAAATTCTCTGAGATATGCCGGCTAAGCGTATATCCAGAGATCGAAAATTTTGAACCACCAGGCGGCAGCCAAGGCCGCGAGGATAGCCACCAGCGCGAGATAGATCGCCCACGGGTGGTGCCGCTCGGCGAAAGGATCGGTGAGCGAGCGCTGCGCGTTCTCCGGCAGCTTGGCGAGTGCGGTCAAGGCGGTGCCGAAGGGGATATTGATGCGGAGGCGGGTGTTGACCGCCCAGCCGCAGGCATCGAGGATCGGCCCGAGGTTGCGGCTTTTCAGCTTCATGGCGGCGATCACGACCGAAGGCCCGGAGATCACGATCAGGATGCCGAGAAAGGCGAGCGGCATCTGCCACCAGCTGAGACTGAGAAAACCGGTGACGGTCGAGGCGATGGCGGTGCCGATGGCGCCGAGCGCGAGGCCGACCGCGGCAAACACGCCGGCGAAGCGCGCCGCATCGTAAGCCGCCGGCCGGGCCGGCGCGGCGACTTCGGCCGCCGCTGGCAGAGCGCCGGCCTGTGCGCGCACCGTCGCGGCGGCGAGTTGGGCTTGGGTGGTGGCGGCGCGTGCCGCGGCGAACTTCTGGGCCTGATCGCCGATGAAGCGCGCCACCTGGCGGTAAGGCAGCCAGAAGGCTTGGCGCAGGCTGATCGGATGCTCGACGATGCGTATGATCGTCGCGTCCCAGTCGCGTCCGTTGCGGTCGTAAAAGACGCCGTTGCGACCGACCGAGATATTGTCCGCGTCGCCCGCCGTAATGGCGGCGGCGATGGTCATGCGCGCGGCCGCTCCCTCTGGGCTGGCTTGCCGGGTGCAGAGGCAATAGGCGAGATAGATGCGGCTCAGGGCGGCAAGCTGGGCGTGCTTTGCGTCGTCGTCGACGGTGACGCAAAGATCGCAGCTCCGCCCGTCGAGATAGAGCCGGCCGGCCTGGAACAGGGCCCGGCCGGTGCGCGAATAGAAATCGCGGAAGGAAACAGTGTTGTTCAGGAGCGTCAAGAGGTCGCGCTGAAAGCGCAGCAGCTTCTCGACCCGCGCGATGGCGTTGGTCTCGGCCTCGAGCGCCTTGTCGCGGGCAAGAAGGGCATCGATCCGTGTCTTGACCGTGGGCTGGAGCAAATCTCGAATGCGCTCGGCACCGAGGGCCGCGACCGCTGAGTCTGGCTGCCGCTCCCGCCAGGCCTCGAACGGCGCGAGACGGGCCTGGATGGCGCGCCAGCCGCTTTCCCGCAGGCTGTCCTCGGCGCCGATCAGTGGCGCCGCCACGTCGCGGCGGAAGCGCTCGAGGGCCTCGGCGAAGGCCGGGTTGGTGCCGGCCCCGAGCGCGAGCGCGCCCTCGCGCCCGACATGGGCAAGCGGCAGGGCGCGGATTTCGGGCCTCTCAGGATCGATGGTCTGGGCAGTCAGGGCGTCGTAGACGCTGGCCGGCGGGTTGAGGGCGGCGGTGCCTTCCGGATCGAAGGCGGCGAGCCGGCAGCGGGTGAAATAGTCGTCAAGTTTGGGCTTGAGTTCACGTGTGAGGGCGGCGCCCGCTTCGCTTCCAGGTCCGAGCGGCAGGACCGCCTCGCTCGCCCAGGTGGCATAGGCCGCCGCTTCGGCGAAGAAGTGATCGACGATGTCCTGCGAAACCCCGGGCTTGCCGCTCCGGTCCGGCACCG
>JAJYTL010000366.1 GCA_021793055.1 Pseudomonadota bacterium | reverse complement strand
TTCCGATCTATGAACGCACTTTCCCGCGAGCTCCGCAACGAATTTGCCGCCGCGATCGAAGGCTTGAGCGACGATCCCGAGGTGCGGGTGCTCATTCTGACCGGGGCCGGGCGGGCGTTTTGCGCGGGGCTCGACCTGAAAGAGATCGGTGCCGGTGGCGCCGGCGCGCCGGTTTTGAGCGGTGGCGAGATCGCGGATCCCAATGTCTCATTGCGGCGTTTTCCAGGGCCGGTAATCGGCGCCGTCAACGGCCCGGCCGTGACCGGTGGCTTTGAGCTCGCGCTTGCCTGCGACGTTCTGCTGGCGTCGACGAACGCACGCTTCGCCGATACGCATGCCCGGGTCGGGCTGTTGCCGGGCTGGGGCCTGTCGCAGCACTTGAGCCGCGCCATCGGCATCCGGCGAGCCAAGGAATTGTCGCTGACCGGGAATTTTCTCGATGCCGAGACCGCCGCGGCCTGGGGCCTCGTCAACCGCGTCGTGGCGCCGGACGCGTTGATGCCGGCGGCGCGGCGGCTGGCCGAGGACATGCTTTCCGTCGTGCCGGAAATGCTGGTCGCCTACAAGCGCCTGATCGACGAGGGCTACGGCGCGGCGCTGGCCGACGGCCTTCGGCTCGAGGCCGCGCGCTTCAAGGCCTGGAACGCCGCCGTGCCGGCTGCAGCCATCGAAGGCCGCCGCGGCGGCATCCTCGCCCGCGGGCGCGCCGAAACGAAAGCCCCGGGGGAGGACCGCTAACTCTCAACGGCGGGCGGCTGGCCCCGCCACATGGGGAGCGCAAGTGCCGGAACGCCGCACGGGTTGGAGCGGGATCTTAACCAATCGGGTCTTAAAACGCTTCCATTAGGGGACAGCTATACTTTAACCATTCCATAGAATTTCCTTGTTTGACCGTGGCCGTTGTCCTAGGCTGCGGGCTCTCCAAATTGCCGAGACCATGGCCAGATCCGCAGCTCGACACCGGAAGCGTAATCTTGTTGACCGGCTGGCTGCGGGCGCTCCGGCGCTTGCGGTTGTGCTGGTCGGCGGGGCGCTGGGCAGTCTGGCTGCGACCGGCGTGGCGATGGCCGCAACGGCGCAGGTGCCGCAGGACGCAAATCCCGGCAATATCCTGAATCAGCAGTTGCTGAACCGGCTCAATCACCCGCTCGGCGCGGTGCCGGGACCTGGCGAGCTGCCGCCCGTATTGAGTGCGCCGAAGCCCGAAGCCGCGCCGCAAAAGGTCGGTCCCGGCGTACACTTCGTCCTCAAGGGCGTGCGCATCGGCAAGTCGCATTTCCTGACGCCGGCGGAGCTTGCCACGATCTACCGGCCTTATATCGGCCATACCGTGCGGTTCTCCGATCTGCAGAAGATCGTCGAGAAGATCGATGCCCTCTACCGCGCCAAGGGGGTCGTTACCGCGCGGGCGGTGCTGCCGCCGCAGCGGATCGCGAACGGCGTCGTCCGCATCGATCTGGTCGAGGGCAAGATCGGCAAGGTCGAGATCAAGGGCAATACCGTCACTCGGTCGGTCTATATCCGAAAGCGCATCGATGCCGTTCCCGGGCAGGTGGTCGACGCGAAGAAGATCGAGAACGAACTGATCTATTTCAACCGCACCAACCAGACGCAGCTTCACGCCAGTCTGCAACCGGGTGCGTCCTTCGGCCTGACCAATATTCTTCTGCGGGCCACCGATCCGGTTGCCGCTCAAATCGAGATCTTCGGCGACAACGAGGGCGTGGCTTCCACCGGGGCGGACGAGGGCGGCATCTATATTCGCGACAACAAGATTCTCGGCCTTGGCGACGACCTTGAAATCTATGCCGTGCGCTCGGCCGGCAGCACCACTGGCAACGCGGTCTATAATATTCCGGTCAATCGCTGGGGCGGCACCGCCGGCCTTAGCTTCGCCAGAGGCGAGATCAAGATCGTGAGCGGGGCGGCGCAGCCGCTCGAGATCACCGGCAGCTCATGGACCGGCGCCTTTAATTTCGTGCAGCCGTTCTTCGTCACCGACCGCTGGAAGCTTGCTGCGGCGCTCGAATTCGCGCGCGACACCTCCTACAGCGAGATCGGCGGCACGTCGCTCGGCACCACCGTCGTCAACAAGACGTCGCTCGGCATTCGCGCGCAGTACATTGCCCCGACCCGCTACTCACTCTTCACCCTTTCGATGACGCCCGAGCGTGCGCACGGCGCCGGCAGCCTCGGATCGGCGACGGTCTATAACGGCACTTATTCCCTGGTGCAGCGGCTGCCAAAGCCGCTCGCGCGCTATTCCGTGGCGCTGAAGAGCTCCTGGCAATACGCCAATCGCTGGACGATTGCGCCGGCCGAACAGTTTTCCATCGGCGGCGCCAATTCGGTGCGCGGCTATGCGCAAGGGCTCCTTAGCGGCTCGAGCGGCTATTACCTGCAACTCGAACTGCACCGGTCCTTTCCTCATCATGTCGATGGCTTCCTCTTCACCGACAACGGCGGGGTTTATAACGCGTCGCCCCGCTGGCAGGTGATCACCGGCATCGGCGCCGGGTTTTCCTGGACATGGCGGCGTTTGACCACGTCGCTCGCCGGCGGCTACGCCGTCGATCGGACCATGCCTTCGCAGGGCAGCTATCAGGTAAACCTGCGCGTGGCACTAAATTTTCCGGTTTCGTGAACGCTTTGAAACGAAAAGACTCAGGATATAGGAGGCATTCATGGCTGAAGTCTTGTTCTACGAACGCGTCGTCCCGCTGAACCGCGACGTTCATCGCGAGCTTAAGCTCCAGGCGGAGGTCGAAGGTTACCGCTTCGCACAGGGCGTCATCTCGGTCCCGGTGGTCGGGGTCGAGTTCCCGGCGGTGTCGCGGGAATATCCGATCCTCTTCACCGGCGCCGGCGGCGAAAACCTGCCGGTCGCGATGGTCGGGCTCCGCCCCGGCGAGAACCTCTATGTCGAGGGGGACGGCCGTTGGAGCGAAGGCGCCTATGTGCCGGCCTTCGTGCGGCGCTATCCCTTCGTTTTCGCGAAGGGCGAGGCCGACGACCGCTTGACCGTCTGCGTCGATGATTCGAGTGCGAAGCTCGGCTCCGAGAGCGGCACGCCGCTGTTCGACGATAGCGGAACCGAGACGCCGCTGCTCAAGCAGACCTTGAGCTTCCTGCAGGACTTCCAGGCCCATATCGAGCGCACCCGCAACTTCGTGAATCGGCTGGACGAGCTCGGGCTGTTGAAGACCCGCGATCTGCAGGCCGTGCTTCAGGACGGCAGCCGCTTTCTGCTGCGCGACTTCCGCGTCGTCGATGAGGAAAAGCTGCAGAGCCTGGCCGACGCCGAGGTTCTTTCGCTCTTCCGCTCGGGCGAGTTGGCGTGGATCCAGGCGCATCTGCTCTCGGTCT
>JAJYTL010000365.1 GCA_021793055.1 Pseudomonadota bacterium | reverse complement strand
CATGCACCCTGATAAGTCCGGATAAGGTTGAACCATGGCTTCGCGCCGGTTCGGCGCGAAGCCATGGTGCTCCGAGCGTTGACGGCATCGGCGGGGATGGGATGGCATCGCCCCGCCCGAAAGCAGGGGCATGGCCCAAAAAGTGGGTCCACTTTTCGGAACATACCCCAAATCCCGGAAACAGGGTGCCCTGTCGTCGCGCCGGCACCGACAAGCGCAGACCTGCAAAGTCGCGGCCGTGCCGCGGGCCTAGCCCTGATTCTGAGCTTGGCCCTCGTCCTCTTCGACGAGGCGCCGACGCAGTTCGGTCTTGAGAATTTTGCCGTAATTGTTCTTCGGCAAGGCCTCTGTGAAAACATAGCGCTTCGGCCGCTTGAAGCGAGCGATGTGGTCGAGACACAGGCGGTCGAGCTCTTCCGCCTTTACATCGCCGCCCGGCCGACGCACCACCACGGCCACCACTTCCTCGCCCCAGTCCGCGTGCGGCGTCCCGACGACGCTCGCCTCAGCCACGTTTTCGTGGCGAAGGAGAACCTCCTCAATCTCACGCGGATAGATGTTGGAGCCGCCGCTGATGATGAGGTCCTTCGATCGGTCCTTCAAGGTAAGATAGCCCTCCGCGTCGAGCGACCCAAGATCGCCGGTGCGAAGCCACCCGTTGCTCACCGCCGCGGCGGTCGCCGCGGCGTTGTTCCAATAGCCGGCCATCACGCAATCGCTCCGCGTCGCCACCTCGCCGACGGCGCCGCTCTCGAGCTCGCGGCCGTCGTCATCGATCACACGGACCTCGACCCCGGTGCGGGCGAGACCGCAGGAGGCAAGGCGCCGGCGATAATGCGGGTGATCCTTCGCCGCGTGATCCGCCTTCGACAGGCCGGTAATGGTCATCGGGCTTTCGCCTTGGCCATAGATCTGCGCGAACTTCACGCCGAAAATATCGAGCGCCCGGTCGAGATCGGCAGCGTACATCGGCGCGCCGCCGTAGACGATGGTACGCAGATTTTGCGAATCCGCCGTCGTCGCCGAGGCGCTGTTGACGAGGCGCGCCACCATGGTCGGCGCTGCGAACATGCTGACCTGAGGATGCTGCGCGATCAGAGCGAAGATTTCATCCGGATCGAAATGACCGCTTTCGGGAATCACCTGATGCCCGCCTTGGGCGATATGAGGAAGCCCATAAAGACCGGACCCGTGCGATAAGGGGGCGGCGTGGATCATCGTATCGCCGGCCGCGACGCGCTCGATATCGGCGTAGTAGCTGTTGGTCATGAAGATCAGGTTGCGCGCCGTCAGCACCGCACCCTTCGGCCGCCCCGTGGTGCCGCTGGTATAGAAGAGCCAGGCTGGATCCGTCGGCGCCACATCGGCAGGCGGCAAGGGCGCTTCGTCGCCGAGCGCGGCAAAGTCGGCGCTGTCGGTCGGAACCACCTTGAGCCCTTCAAGCCCCTTGGTCTCGGCGACGATTCCGGGGTAGAGCGCGGGCGAGGCAAAACAGAGCGCGGCGCCAGAGTTTTCCAGGATATAGGCAAATTCGCGGGCATGCAGCTTGGCGTTCATCGGCACCGTGCAAAGCCCCGCCTGCCAGCCGGCGAAGAGGACCTCGAAGAACTCCGGCCGGTTTTCCATGGCGATCGCGATCCGCGCGCCGGCCTCGAGGCGATAGCGCGATTTCAGCGCGTGCGCGACGCACGCCACCCGCTCGGCCAGCGCGCCATAGGTCCATTGCCGGCCCGCAGCCGTCACTGCGAGACCGCGCGGATCGCGCCGTGCCGATCGGATCAGAAGCTGCGCCAAGTTCATCGCCGTCGTCCCCCCCGCCCGCGCCGTGCGCACCGCGAAGCACGCCAGCAATCCTTTACCGGGTCAAACTATGGCAAAATCGGGTTTCGGAAGACAACAGCCTTGGGGCGCGGCGCCGCTTGCCTATTGCCAGGGCCCGCGGGTGGAGCCGCCGCGCAACCAGCGCGCGATAAGACCGGCAACGACGATAGCGCCGAATAGCGGCAGCAGAAACAGGAACGCGCCGAAGATGAGGATGACCGCCAGCGCCGTCACCGCGCCGATGCCGAGCGCGAGCCAAAGACCGCCCCAAGGACCGATCCGGGTCACATAGATGTGCTGGGATCCCGCTACATCCTCCTCCGCCCGCCACGGTTGCCGCCGATCCGTGTCACCGCGACGCCAGTTGCGGTCGGGGGGGATGATCTCGGGCTCCGATCGTGGCCGATCGCCCTCGTACATCGGCTTTCACTCCCTGCCATGGCCGCGCTTCGACGCGGGCCTCGGTGTCATTTATGGCGTGCGGCGGCAAATTACAACTCCGGAGCCCATCAGTGGACGCAGACGGGGCCGGAATACCGCTTATTCTTACCGGCTTATTCTTCTTCTTGGCTTGGCCGCCGGATGCGCTCATAGGCTTGCAGGCCAGCCGATCCGACGCGGCGGTGCCGCCCTAGTCGATGGGCCGCCACCGCACCCCTCAGCACGAGCCGAGATACGAGGTTCCGCCCACGGCCGCGATCCGATACAGCAACCTTGCGGCGTCGCGCTCGTAGGCGCGGGCGACGGAGTCGAGCGCGCGCGCAACATCGGCCGCCTCGGTGCCGCGGGCCAATTCGCGGCACCGCGCCGCCCGCTCCCTGAGCCCGGACACGTACATGACGTAGAGATCGTCCATCTTTCCCTAGCTCCGGGTCCGCACGACGCCAACCGCTTGTTCTTCTGCCACGACTGGGCGACAGATGGGCTCAGACTAATGCGTCTCCCGAGCGCCCTTGGCCCCGACTGGCATAATCTTGACGCTCTCCTCCGACCACAGACGCGAAAGGCCGCCAAGCGCCCGCATATCGGTTTCGAGGCGCTTGGTCTCATCCTCAATCCACTCGCTCTGGATGCGGGAAGCGTCTTTTGCGTCGCGACAGGCGCTTAAGCGTTCCAGGGCATGGAGCGCCGCCGCAGTACCCTCCCGACGCCGCGTCATCCAATCCGCCGCCGCCGGCGCCGCGGCCTTCAAGATGTCCGCCTGCCATTGCAACCAAAGCTCGATCGGCCAAACCGCCAATCGCATGGCCTGTCCATTGAATCCATTCAGCAACGGAAACTGCGCTTCGGCCCGCTCGGCGCTTGCCTTGGTCTCCGCCTGTTTGTCCATCGCCCATTCTCCCATCGTTGCCATTCCGACCGCGCTCGCTTCGACGCCGGCCGCGGGGCGGAACGCATCCGCCAACCGATCTCCGCATGGCCCGCGGGCGAATCCGTCGCCGCCATGCTCGCTCTGAAAACCGATAAAAAAGTCTACGCGTTTGGCGGGCGACGGCGGTTGACTCAGATCAATCGCGCGCCTTTACCACCACCGGTTTGTAATTGTCTCA
>JAJYTL010000364.1 GCA_021793055.1 Pseudomonadota bacterium | reverse complement strand
GCAGCCGCGCGCGCCGCCGCTCGCCTTCGAAGCGAAAGGCGCGGCCGAGGCCCGACCGGCCGAAAAGGCCGCGGCCACGGCGGCGCCTGAAGCCGCCGCGCCCGCGCCGGCCCAAACCACCGCCAAGACAACCGCCGAGGCGAGCCCCGCGGCACCGGCCCAAACGCCGGCCCAAACGCCGGCCCAGGCAGCGGCCCAGACACCGGCGGCGCCAAGCGCGGGCGTTGCCGCGAGCCCGGCCCCGCCGCCCGCGGCGGCCAAGGCGCAAGCCCCCGCCGCGGCGCCATCCCGGCCGGCGACACCCAAAGCCGCGCCCGCGCCGAAGGCACCGCCCGCGCCGAAGGCACCGGCCGCGCCGAAGGCACCGGCCGTGCCCAAAGGCGCCGAGACCGCGCCGGCCGAAACCGTACCGGCCGCGCCCGCGTCCGGCGGCGGCAACATCGTCATCGGCGGCGCGCTGGGTGGCGGCGAGCTGCCCGCGCCGCCACCGCCACCGCCACCGCCACCGCCGCAGAGCCAGACGCAGACGGCGCCGGCAAGCGCGCCGGCGCCGAACGTCAAGCTCAGCATTCCCTTCGCCGCCAACAAGGCGACGATCAGCCCGCAAGCGCAAACCGAGCTTTCCAAGCTCGCCGCCATGCTCGCCGGCAGCAACGAGCGCGTCGAGCTCAAGGCCTATGCGGCCAAAGGTGCCGCCGATGGCGCCCGCATGCTGTCGCTGACCCGCGCGCTCGCGGTGCGCGCCTATCTCATGAACAAGGGCGTCGCCGACACCCGGATCGACGTGCGCGCGCTCGGCGTCGCGCCGAGTGGGCCGCCGAATCGCGTCGATGTCCGCGCTCTGGCCGAGTGATGCCCTGCGGCACCGCCGCCGCCACCAGGCGGACGCCCACGGCGCGACATAATTCCGACAAAAAAGCCGGCTCCGCTTGGTGCCGCGCCGCGCTGCGGCGGCCGTTTCGCGGCGGATTCGGCGGCGCGGCCGGGAAGCTCCGTTAGGATAGGCGCGTTGCGGCCGGGGGATTCGCGGCGAACGCAAGCGGCGGCACGGCGGCGCGACCGGTCTTGAGGAGCGCGGCGAAGCGCGAACGCGGAAAGGGGCGCCGATGACGAGGCCACGGCAGTATCTGACGCGAATGGTGATCTTTCTCGTCATCGCCGCCTTGGTGGCGGTGGCGCTGATCACGCGAATCGAGCGCGCCTATCTCGCCAATCCGGCGTTGAATACCTTGATCGGCGCCGTGCTGCTGTTCGGCATCACCTATATCTTCCGCCAGGTGGTGGTTCTGCGCCAGGAAGTGGTGTGGCTGGAGAACTTCCGCCGCGCCGAACCCGGCCTCGCCCTGCCGGCGCCGCCGAAGCTGCTGGCGCCGATGGCGGCGATGTTCCGCGACCGCACGACAAAGCTCCGGCTCTCGCCCGCCTCATCGCGCTCGCTCCTGGATTCGATCAGTTCCCGGCTCGACGAATCGCGCGATACCTCGCGCTACGTCATCGCGCTGATGATTTTCCTCGGCCTGCTCGGGACCTTCTGGGGCTTGCTGATCACCGTCGGATCGATCGGCGACACCATCAACTCGCTCTCGCCCGGCACCGGCAATCTCACCGCCATCTTCAACAATCTGAAGCAGGGGCTGCAAGGGCCGCTCGCCGGCATGGGCACGGCCTTCTCATCCTCGCTTCTCGGCCTCGCCGGCTCGCTCATCCTCGGCTTTCTCGATCTTCAGGCGAGCCAAGCGCAGAACCGCTTCTATAACGAGTTCGAGGAATGGCTGGCGACGGTGACGCGGGTCTCGGGCGGCGTCGGCCCGCTCGACGGCGAGGCGACCGTGCCGGCCTATGTCCAGGCGCTTCTGGAACAGACCGCGGACAGCCTGGAAAACCTGCAGCGCACCATGGCGCGCTCCGAGGACAGCCGCGGCAGCGCCGACGCCGCGCTGTTGCAGCTGACCGAGCGGCTCGCCACCTTGACCGACCAGATGCGGGCCGAGGGCGAGCTTCTGATCAAGCTGGTGGAGCACCAAATGGCGATGAAGCCCATTCTGGAGCGCCTCTCGACCGCGCAGGAGGGCAGCGGCCTCGACGCCGCGAGCCGCACGCATCTGCGCAACCTCGATATCTATGTCGGCCGGCTGGTCGAGGGCATGAGCGAGGGCCGCGACCAGATCGTGCAGGACATCAGGAGCGAGATCCGCCTGCTCGCCCGCACCATCGCCGCCACCGGAGAGGAACGGAAGGGCTGAGCCCTGCGGCGGCGCCCCATTCGCCAACCGGTCGAAGCCTGGCCGAGCTATGTCGACGTGCTGTCGACGCTGCTCATCGTCATCGTCTTTCTTCTCGTGGTCTTCGTCCTGGCGCAGTTCTTTCTTGGCGAGACCCTCTCGGGCCAAACCGTGACCCTGAAGAAGCTGCGCGAAGAGGTCGGCAATCTCTCGGCCCAGCTCTCGCTCGAACGCGAGGCGAACAACGCGCTCCGCGTCAATGTCGCCGATCTTTCGAGCTCGCTCACCGGCGTCACCACCACCCGGGACAAGCTGCAAAGCCAACTCGCCCTGACCGAGCAGCAGCTCGCTCAGGCGAGCCAGTCGGCGACGGACGAAAAGACCAAGCTCGCGCAACTGAAAACCCTCTATCTCGCGACCCAGGGCAAGCTCGGCGCGGCGAATCAGCGCGCCGATAAGGCGGCGGCGCAGGTGGCGCTCCTGAACGAACAGATCGCCGCGGTGCGCCAGCAGCTCGCCCAGATCGCCGCCGCACTCAAGGTCTCGGAAGCCCGGGACAAGGCGGACAAGGCGACCATCGAGGCTCTGGGCCAGAAGCTCAACATCGCGCTGGCGCAAAAGGTGCAGCAGCTTTCGGCCTATCGCTCGGAATTCTTCGGCGAGCTACGCAAGGTTCTCGGCGACCAGGCCGGCATTCGCATCGTCGGCGACCGTTTCATCTTCCAGTCGGAAATCCTGTTCCCAACCGGCTCAGCGAAGCTCACGCCCTCGGCCAAGACCGAGCTTCAGGCCCTGGCCAAGACGCTGCTCGCGATCGCGCCCAAGATTCCCCACAACGTGAACTGGATCCTGCGCGTCGACGGCCATACCGACGCGGTGCCGATTCATACCGCGCAGTTCCCGTCGAACTGGGATTTGTCGACGGCGCGCGCGGTTTCGGTGGTCAAATATCTGATCAGCCAGGGCGTGCCGCCGAAGCGCCTGGCGGCGACCGGGTTCAGCAAGTACCACCCGCTAGTGCAGGGCAGCGCGCCGGCGGATTACCGCCAGAATCGGCGCATCGAGTTCCTGCTCACCAACGGCACCGGCTAGAGCACGACCCCGGAACGCCGTGCCCTAGGGCGCGATCCTCATCCCGGCCGCGCGCGCGAATTCG